>NZ_JAUBRP010000023.1:0-39397 GCF_036701935.1 Microcoleus sp. M2_D5
ACTTTTCACTCGCTCGCACGCTCTCGATCGCTTTCGCTACGTAACGTGCGATCGATTATTCAGCAAACCCTAATTAATAACGTTTTACGCCAATATATAGAGAACAATAACAAAACCCAGCACTCAGCATAACCGTGCGTTTTAAGTTGTGGTGCATAGTATTGTGGGTGAGTTAGAGAGATTTCTATCCTGCTTGAGCAATAATTTGCCCTATATCTTGAGGCGTTGCACCTGTTGCCAGGATTGCGCGTATTAACAGTTCAATTGAAACCGAATCGTCGCCATTTTCAGCCTTGGCAATACGAGGTTGGCTGGAGTTGATTTTCTCAGCTAACTCTGCCTGTGTCATCAATCTTTGCCGACGTTCTTTGAGATTAAGACTGAGGGCTAACTTAATGTCAATTAGGATCGATTCCTCTGGTGAAAGTTGTAAGAATTCCGAGGCAGAGCCTATCTTCCAGCCTTGATATTCTAGACGCTTCTTTTTCGCTTCATCCATAACATTAGTCCTCTATTTCTGTGTCATACTTCTTCAATCGTTTCTTGCAGTTTTCAATCACGTTGATTGGTGTACTTCTAGTGGTCTTATTAAAGACTTCGAGAATCAGAATTGCATCTTCGTCGATTCGGTAAATAAGCCTCCAATTTTGACCTATATCCCGGATTCTTAGCTCATGGCAGTGTTTGCCAATGCTCGGCATAGGTCTTGAATGAGGCATTCCGAGACTTTCACCCTGCTGCAAACGTCTAAGAAGCACACCAGCCTCTATGCGTGCTTCTTGACTAAAAGGTGGTGTTTTAACCTCACCCTGTAACCAGGCTAAAGGTTTATTGATTTCGTCCATATCGCCATTTATATCATATCTGATATAATTATAGTTGTCATCGCAGTCCAACCAGGGCTTGCAGCGGACAGTCTAAACACTCTAGTGATGGCTCGAAAACTAATGCCGCTGTTGAACGCAATCGTTATCTGCGATCGCACCGATCGAACTTGTGAAAAGTTCGATCGCCCATTTCCTACTTAACAAACAGCCGCTACACCCAACTCTGCAATCGCCACCTCCGGGCCCACCAAAGAAACATACGGTTCGATGAAGTATTTCTTAGCAGCATCCCGCGCTTGTGAAGCTGTCACCTGTGCAATTTCTTCTTGAAATTGCTGGTCAAATTTAATTCCCAATCCCAAAATTTCGTACCAACCTAAAACTTGGGCAATTTGCGAATTAGTTTGTTTTCCTAAAGCATATTGACCGAGCATTTTATTCTTGCAAGCTTGCAATTCTTCCTCGCTTAGTTCGGTGTTGGCGAGCCGATCGACTTCGGCGCGCAATCCTTCAAAAGCAGTCGTTGTATTTTCCGGCGCCGTACCCATGTACGCGACAAACTGAGCCGTGTCCAAGCGCGTCGCGTAGACTGCCGAAACGTCGTA
The DNA here is from genome assembly GCF_036701935.1 of Microcoleus sp. M2_D5. Taxonomy (NCBI): domain Bacteria; kingdom Bacillati; phylum Cyanobacteriota; class Cyanophyceae; order Oscillatoriales; family Microcoleaceae; genus Microcoleus; species Microcoleus sp. M2_D5. Next base: position 1,433 of record NZ_JAUBRP010000023.1, read on the forward strand.
AGCCAAGCCCCGCTTTTCCCGCAATTCCACAAACAACCGGCTCGACAAACCGTTACCCAAATAAGTATTGAGCAACTTAATTGCTGCGTAATCGGGATTTTTGACAGAGGGTGCGAGGTAGCCCAGCATAATCACTGATTGCTGCGTATCTTGCGCCGTAACGACCGACTCAGGGGAGGGGTAGAGAGGGGGTACGGTTAAAGTTGGCAGGGGTGTTAAAGGCGCTTTCCAGGAGCCAAAAGTTCGATGGATCAGGGCGATCGCATCTTCAGTGGAGATTCTGCCGGCTACAGAAATAACTACATTATCGGGACGGAAATAGGTTTTGTGGAACTGTTCGAGCTCGTTTCTGGTGAGCTTTGACATAGTAGCTTCCGTGCCCAAGGGAGAGAAAGCATAGGGATGTTCCTGGTACATCGCGTGCCGCAATTGCTCGAAGGCGATCGCAAACGGCTGTTCTTGTTGCGATCGAATTGCCGATATGGCAATGCGGCGTTCGAGTTCGACTTCAGCTTCCGGGAAATTGGGCGATCGCGTCAATTGCGCCGCCAACTCCAAAATTTCCTCAAAATCCGCAGAAACCGTCTTCAAACTGACTAAAAAATAGTCTGTAGTAGAGTCGGCACTCAACCTCGCTCCCACCGATTCTACACGTTCGGCAATTTCCAGCGAAGACAGCCGATCGGTTCCCTTAGTCATTACCGCCGACAGCAAGTGACACAATCCTGCTTGTTCCGGCTGCACGTAGCGACTGCCGGCCCGCAGGAATATCCTAGCTGCAATAATATCTGCTGCTGGATTTTCTGCTGCTAAGACAACAATACCGTTGTCTAAAACCGTGCGCTGGATTTCATTTTTCATGGTTAATTTAGTTGGGAACTTGTACTGAGCGTAGCTGAAGTATTGGTAATTGAAAATGGGTAAGGGGTAATTGGTAATGGGTAATTGGTAATTACTTGATTGCCATTTTTATATTTTCCATTTGCATCTTGTATGATGTCATACCGGGCAGGGCCTGACGCACAACCTCTAAATGTAACAACATCTATCCTCTAAGGTGTGCCACAAGGACAAAGAACCCTGGACAAACGCCGAACCTCTATCCCCTAGGGTGCGCCACAAGGACAAAGAACCCCGGACAAATGCCGAACATCTCTCCGCTACCAAAAATATATGTATTTTTACCCGTTTACCAATTAGATTGGTTTTAGCACCACAGCCGTGTAGCGGCGGGGAGAAAGATATTGTTGAGCTAGGCGCTGGAGGTCTAAGGGCCCAAATGCTTTAATCCTGGTGGGATAGCTAAGCGCTAATTCCGCAGTGGCGATCGTATTGTAATATCCGTAAAGACCCGCTAGCTGTCCAGGCGTTTCGAGCGAGAAAGCAAAATCGTTGCACAGCAAACGCTGACAGCGGAGCAATTCTACCTCAGAAACCGGCTCAGACTGCAATTGCCAAAGCCGATCGCAAATCCGAGATTCCACCTGTTCGACATCCTTTGCGTCCAAGACTGCACTGATAGTAAATAAACTCGATTCCCGTTGCAGCGAGAAAGTGCTGTCGATCGCCTCTACCAATTGTAATTCTTCCCGCAGTTCCCTGACTAAACGCGAAGTCCGCCCGTCTGCGAGCAACACCGACAGCAAATCCAAGCCGCAAGCACTTTGCAAGTGTTCAACTCCCGGCCCCGTCCACGCCATCATCAGTCGCGCTTGTTCCAATCGCGGCAGGCCCAATTCCTGACGGCGAATTTCTATCAGTGGCGGTTCCGCTTCTGCGGTTAATTTGGGACAATCCCATCTGTCTAAAAACTGCTCGAATGCTTTCCCCGTAATATCTCTGGCCTGTTGTTCCTCAATTCCCCCGACTACCACCACTGTCATATTTTCCGGCTGATAGTGCGCTCGGTGGAAACAGCGCATTTCGTGGGGAGTTCGCGACATCAGCAACTCTTCGGTTCCCAATACCGATCGCCTGTAGGGATGCCGCTGATAAACTGTTTCCATCATGGCTTGGAAACCCAGCCAATCGGGATTGTCTTGAGCTTGACGGATTTCTTCTAGCACCACATCTCGCTCGCGATCGAATTCCCGATCCGGAATCGAAGCCCGCAGCAGCAATTCTGCCAGCGGCTGCGCTGTTTCTGCTAAATAATCGGCCGCAGCGTTGACGAAAAAATGGGCGTAGTCGTGACTTGTAGCTGCATTGGCGACACCGCCCCGATTTTCGATTACCTGGTCAAATTCTCCCGGGGCGATCGAATCCGTCCCTTTAAATATCATGTGTTCTAAAAAATGAGCCATTCCCGACCAAGAATCCGGCTCCAGCGTAGCGCCAGCCCTCACCCACACGTCTAGCGCGACCACCGGTGTGGCCTCTAGGCGCTGGTGAATGACCGTTAACCCATTATTCAGCTTCCAGACATTGGCTGGGAACTCTAAAGCAGTGAGCAGTTGAGACAAGCTAGTTATTCTTAAACTTTAGTTAACTTCGGCTGCAACTATGGTAGCGCTTTAGGGCTCTGCGATCGGGATTAATTGATACAAAAGTCAGTTGGCACTTGACAGTTGGCACTTGGCAGTTGGCACTTGGTAGTTCTCACTTAATAGTTCTCACTTAATAGTTCTCAGTGGTCAGTTGGCAGTTATTAAGGGTAATTTTTGCTTTTTTAAAAAACGACCTTAGCCTTAATTAACTATCATTTGTTGGTTTAAAAGTCAATAGGTTGCGCGGGATATTAATGAATCAGTCGGGAGAAAGAGGATGTTATCAGAATATTTCAATAAATTAAGAGATGTAAGAACACTAAAGACATTGAGAGGAGAAACGACAGATGGTAGCTACCTTAGAAGATACCAAGCGCCAAGCGATCGCAACTAAATTAGCAGACATGAAAGCGCTGCAAAACCTGCTGATCGCCAACGAGCAATTGTTCATCAATTCCTGCAACGACTCCGAACTAGCCCAGCGCTTCCGGGATATGCTCGAAGACGATCGCAAAAACTTGGGCGTATTAGAAACTACGATCGTGCAATACGGCATTCAAGCCGAACCCAAAGAAACCAGCACAAAAATGATTGAAGAAGTTCAGAAACTCATGCAAGGTTCTGAACTGACATTGTTTGAAAAAGTCACGCAGCACGAACTGCTCAAACACAAACAAACAATGGCAGGTTTGTTAATTCACAAAGCCGCTCAAGTAGTCGGCGCCGACATCGAAGCTGCCATTACTCCCCTCAACACAGTTAACTTTGAGAACCGCGCTCACCAAGAACAACTCAAAGGAGTTCTCGAAATTTTAGGCGTCCGCGAACTGACAGGCAAAGACCCCGACCAAGGCGTTTGGGCTCGCGTGCAAGATGCAATGGCAGCCATGACCGGCATCATCGGCGGTGCAGTTACCCGCAGCAAAGATGAGATGAACATCACCGAAATCCTCACCATGGATCACCGCAAAGCCGATACCCTCTTTATGGAAATCGCAAGCACCGACGATCCTCAAAAACTGCAAGAATTCTTCGGTCAGTTGTACAAAGATTTAAGCGTCCACGCAGAAGCAGAAGAACAAATTGTTTACCCAGCAATTCGCAGCTACTACAGCAACACTCAAGAACTGTACAACGAGCAAGGAGAAATGAAGCAAATGCTCGCCAAGATTAAGTCAATGAACCCCAGTTCTTCTGATTTCAAAGCCCAAATCAAACAGCTCCAAACAGCAGTTCAGGATCACGTTAAAGAAGAAGAAACCGATATGTTCGCTCAAATTCGCCGCAACTTGAGCGAAGCGCAAATGGAACAAATGGCTACTCAATTCAAAGCAGCCAAAAGCACAATGCAGCAAGAAATGGCTAACTTGAGCTAATTCAGCAGCGAGCTAATTTTAACTCTACCAAAACTAGAGCCTAGCTAAACTGCAACCTATCAATCCCGCTACCAACGTGGCGGGATTACTATATTTGTTGTACGGGCGGGTTTTACAAACAATCTCTGTCACTGGTTCACAATCTAAATAAACCCGCCCTCCTTCTTTTATGATTGCGGGGGGCGGGTTTATTTATATTATGAATTTCATCAAATATTTTCGGTAAAACTCGCCCCTACGAGCATTGGGAGCAAGAATATTTTAGCCGTTAATCACAGATCCTCCGTTGGGATGCAAAATTTGACCCGTCATGTAAGACGAATCTTTTGAAGCTAAAAACACGTAACAGGGGGCAACTTCGTCGGGTTGACCGGGGCGTCCCAGGGGCGTGTCTGCACCAAATTTCTCCACTTTTTCTTCAGGGAAAGTTGCAGGAATTAGAGGCGTCCAAATCGGGCCGGGGGCGACTCCGTTGACGCGAATTCCTTTCTCAGCTAAACTTTGAGACAAGGAGCGAGTAAAGGCAACAATTGCTCCTTTTGTGGAGGAGTAATCTAGCAATTGTTGATTGCCTTTGTAAGCGGTGACAGAGGTAGTGTTGATAATTGCACTTCCTTCTTTGAGGTGTTTTAGAGCGGCTTTTGTGAGGTAAAACATTGAGAAAATGTTGGTGCGGAATGTGCGCTCTAATTGTTCGGCAGTTATGTTTTCGATGCTTTCTTGGAGATGCTGTTCGGCGGCGTTGTTGACGAGGATGTCGAGGCGGCCGAATTCTTTAACTGTTTGTTGTACAAGGTTTTGACAGACGCTTTCGTCGCCGATGTCGCCGCCGATCGCAATACACCGCCGGCCTTGTTGTTCGATCGCCTCTTTGGTCTTTTTGGCATCATCATCTTCGTTGAGATAGCTGATGACCACGTTAGCGCCTTCTTTCGCAAAGGCGATCGCCACTGCACGCCCGATACCGCTGTCTCCGCCAGTAATTAAGGCTACTTTGTCCCGCAATTTGTCGCTACCGCGGTATCCCTCCGCGAAGGATTGAGGTTGGGGAGTCATTTGCGATTCAATACCGGGTTGCTGTTCTTGATGTTGAGCCGGATTAATCTTCTGTTCGGTTGGCATAAAAAATTCCTGTAAGTTCTACCTCTATAAGTAAAGGTTTTCTGTAACTAGGGAATCGCTCTTTTTGCCGATCGCCCTCTACTACTAAAGACAGTAATTAAAGAGATAAATAAACCCGTCAGCCGAACCCATGATTGTGGCGGCCTGGTGTATATAAATTGTGAGTTTTCCTCAAAGATTGTCGGTAAAACCCGTCCCTACGAGTATGGGGATATATTTGTTGTAGAGGCGGGTTTCACGAACAATATTTCCGGTAATTAAAGAAATCCATAAACCCGCCCCGCAAGCCTCTAATTATTGTCAAAACAGCAAAAAGCACGCCAAAATATCATTTGACGTGCAGGTTAAACAAGCTAGTTGCTAATTGCTGAGTCTCAAACTAGAAACCCAAGTTAAGAGTTGGATCTGTCGAAGCTGGAGCGCCCACCGTTAGTTGAGATTGCTGCAGCAGACCGTTCTGTTCTAAAAACGATATAACCAGGTTATTCGCGGAGTTTTGGAACTCGCTGATGTTAACAGGGCTGCTAACACCAGTCTCAGGAACGAGCAAGCCATAGCTGTTGGCCTTCGCGGTAGGATCGGGTGAAATGCCGCCGTCGAGCAGATCATCGCGGACATCGGGGAGGCTAGAAGCAGTTACCACACCCGTGGTGCCACCAGTCAACGGATCGGTGCTAGCACCAGTTGAGCCTGGCGCCGACACGCCGATCGGCGTTACAAAAGTATTTGGCCCCGGTACCGAGAACGCAACAGGGTTAGGCCCTGTCGGAATGGGGAACGGGTTGGCAACGCCCGGAGCGTTGAAAACTTCCAAGAGCGAATAGGTACCCGGAGCTAAATTGGTGAACAGAACCTCGCCCTGAGCATTACTCCTCACCAGAGGCTCGGTAGCAGGATCGTAGCGGCCGTTCCGGTTGAAATCCAAGGTGAACGGGATACCCTCCAAAGGAGGTTCGCCCTCATCTCGAAGCCCGTTGCGGTTGTCGTCCCGGAATTTTCCTCCTAGATAGTTAAAGAACTGACCGTTGCCCACCAAAGCACAAGTAAACGTTTGGTTTGCGCCCAAAACGATGTCCAGTGGTTGAGTAGTTTGGAAAGAATTGGAAGGCACCACTTCCCGGACTCGGTAAATACCGGGGGTCAAATTGCCAAACTCCCAGCGGCCGAACTGATCGCTGACGGTACTTGCTTCTCCGGCATCAAGGGCGTCGTTACCGTTGCTGTCGATGTAGATTGTGACCCCTGCGATCGGCGTTTCAAAGCCGTCCCGGTAGCCGTTGCCGTTCAAGTCTTGGAATTTGCACCCAGTGATGCGACTGTTGGGGGTGTTGCCAAAGACAACGTTGGCATCTTGAGTGCTGATGTTGAACTGCACCCGATCCGGAGTAGTAGGACTAAAACCAGCTTGCGGCACTTCCCGAACCACATAATTGCCCGGTTCCAGGTTGGTGAAAGCACCGCGCCCGTTGGCATCAGTTACTAGCGACTGTTCCCCTGTGTCGAGGGCGCCGTTGTCGTTGGCATCAAGGTAAACCGTGATGCCGGGAATGCCCACTTCCTGTAGAGTGTTGGCCGGTTCGTAACGACCGTTAGCGTTCTGATCGTTGTATTTGAAGACCGTGATGTTGGGGCGCGTATTCCCGACAGCACCGCTACCTGGATTTACCAAAATCGGGGTGAAGAAGACTGCGGGTTCGGGGTTGACCGGCGGGAACGGGGGCGGGAAGTTCGCCGCAACGACCCGCTGGCCGCCTGGAACACTATTATCTGCGACTATGAAAGGCAGCGTGCCCTGCTGCCGCGATTGGGGCCCGGGGGCTGTGACTTCTACCGGGTTCTGGGTAGTGTTAATTGGCGGCTGGTTGGCTATGAATGTTTCAAAGGTTTCCAATACCGAGTAGCTGCCAGCTTTCAAATCTCTGAAGGTAGCCCTACCATCAGGGCCAGTGAACAGTTGCGGTTCGCCCGCGTCTGTCCTGCCGTTCCGGTTCAAATCGAGGATGAACGGGATGCCTGAGAGGGGAACTTCGCCTCCATCTTGTATGCCGTTGGCGTTGTCGTCCCGGAATTTGAAGATCGGGATTTCGTACAGGGGAGTGTTGCCCACTTGAGCGCAGGCCCATATCTCGCCAGGGCCGAGGTTCACGTCAAGCAGGGGGGTGCTGCCGGGGGGAGTGCTTTGGGGAAAATCTCTTTCTAACGGTTCAGTTCCCGGCCCGTTGGCGCGCTCTTCCCGAATCCGGTACTGCCCAGCCGACAAACCTGTGAATCGGAACTCGCCGTTTCTATCGGTTAAGGTAGTGCGTTCCCCTGCATCTAGCTGACCGTTGTTGTTGGCATCGATATAGATTCTGACGTTTTCCATCGGGGGTTCACTCCCGTCTCGAAAGCCGTCGTTGTCTACGTCGAGGTATTTGCAGCCAATAATCTGACCGGCCGGGACGGGAGCATTGCCGAACAACACTGTGGCATTAGTGCCCGCGAGGGTGACTACGACTGGGTTGGGAGTTGTCGGGCTGAAACCGGCTGGCGAGATTTCCCTGACTGTATAGGTGCCTGGAAGCAAGCCTGGAAATACGAAGTTTCCGCTGGCGTTTGTCAGCGTCGAGGGTTCACCTGGATCGACAGTGGTGTTGTTATTGGTGTCAATAAAGATTTGGACATCGCGGAGTCCCGGTTCGCCCGGTTCTCGAATGCCGTTGCCGTTGAGGTCATTGAACTTGGTACCCTGGATACCCGCAGGAGCGTTGCCAAAATTGATGGTTGGCGGTAGCACTATTGGGGGTAATACAGGAAGTACCTGACTAGCTATTCTTTCTTCTGCCATGATTTTCTTTTCCTTCACACCTAAATCTACGTAAGCTACAGGCTACTGTATCACTTTGTCAATCAGCAGTTAGCTGCTGCTAGCGACTGACGATCGCTACTCAATCATACATACGTCTACGTTGCTCGAAGGTTCCTCATCTAACATCAGGCTTACTCCAGCTTTGTCGCACGAGATTATATCAGGTTTTGAATAGCTGTGGCAATTTGAGCGCAATATCTTCAAGATTTGCGCCCTGAGTTCTTCTGCCCGTGGACACTTGCTGTTTAGAGCTGGAACAACGTTAAGATTCACTGAACCTCGGTGAATTGAGCGACCGTGCCACGAGGGCGATCGCACTTGGGGAATTGTCTGATAATTCCTAAAAACAGGTATGATACTGTCTCTGAATCTTGCTCCTCATATACAAGCCAGCTTTGGGCTTCCCGGAACTGTTGGAGGTTGCCAACAATAGGGTATCACGCGATCGCCTTTTAACCTCTTCTTGATTTTTATCTGCGGTTTGGGATGCGGGGCGATCGAGTTTTGTGTCACCCTACATAACCGAGAAATCTCTCGCTGCCTGCGGCACAAACGAGTGAGCGATCGCCCCATTAATTAATAATTCATTTGTCTTGACAAAAGTATCAATCTGTGAATTAGGCTCCAGACCGACATTCTGTTGCCCAAAGTTAGGAATATTGGCTAAATTCGCAAAAGGTAGATCGACCCAAAAATCACTAATTCCATCGTTATCACGACCCGAGATCGAAAGCAAGCTATCGGGCTCAATATTGCCTGCTGGTTCGCCCGCACAGTTACTGGCATCCGTCAGCGGGTCGCCCGAGGATTTAGCCGACCTACCCTCAGCCTCTCCCGTCACCAAATCGATGCTGCTAGCCCGAATCTCTGCCGAGACCACAACCACCGCAGGCGGAGTCGTTTGAATGAAGCCTGGGGGCGGAACTTCGCGGACAACATAACTACCTACCGGAACGTTACGGAAACTGTAATTGCCCTGAACGTCGCTGAGGGTACTCGCTTCGCCCGGATCTAAACTGCTGTTGTTGTTGAGGTCGATGTAAATTTGAGTATTGGCGATCGGCGGTTCCCCCGGATCTAGGCGGCCGTTGGCGTTAAAATCGTTAAATTTCACACCGCTGATGGTGCCAGTCACCAACACGTTGCCAAAGCTGAGATTAGTGGCATTTGTGCCGTTACCCACGGCGATCGGAGTCGGATTTGGCGTGGTTTGTTGAAAACCGGGCTGCGGGACTTCCCTGACCACATAGGTTCCTTGAGGCAAATTGATAAAAGAAAAATTACCTTGGGGGTTGGTTAAAGTCGAAGGTTCGCCCGCATCTAAACTGCCGTTGTTGTTGAAATCAAGGTAAATCGGCCAGTTGGCAACTCTCGGTTCCGTAGGTTCGTTGATACCGTTAGCGTTGAGGTCGTTGAACTTGAAGCCGCTGATGCTGCCGGTGGGAAAATTGTTGCCGAAATTGACGCCGACAGCGTTGGTATTGCCCGTGATGTCGATCGGGCCTGGATTGGGCGTAGTCTGTACCCATCCCGGTTGCTGGACTTCCCTCACCAAATACCGGCCGGGAGAAACATTGGCAAAAGTGTAGTTGCCTTGCGGGTTTGTGATGGTGTTAGGTTCGCCCGGATCAAAGCTGGCGTTGCCGTTGAGGTCGAGGTAAATTGGCCAGTTGGCCAGAGGCGGGTCTGTGGCATCTCGGACGCTGTTGGCATTGAGGTCGTTGAACTTGACACCGCTGATGCTGCCGACAAAAAAGACATTGCCAAAATTGATGTTGTTGACAGTGGCGTTGGAAGTAACGTTAACCGGGCCGGGGTCAGGCGTGGTTTGAAGAAAACCCGGTTGCTGGACTTCTCTCACCAAATATGTATCTGCGGGAATATTGACAAAAGCATAATTGCCTTCATCATTTGTAAAAGTAAAAGGTTCGCCGCCGTCGAGCCTGTTGTTGCGGTTGAGGTCGAGGTAAATTTGCCAGTTAGCTAGCCCTTGTTCCCCAGGATCTCGGCTGCTGCTGTTGTTGATGTCGTTGAATTTTGTGCCTGCGATCGTCCCTGCGTTAAAGTTATTGCCAAAATTGATATTGCCAGCGTTTGTGCCGCTGGTAATTGTGATGGGTGCGGGATTAGGGGTAGTTTGGCGAAAGTTCGGCTGCTGGACTTCCCTAACTTGGTAAGTTCCTGGCGGCAGGTTGCCGAAGAAGTAGTTGCCTTGCGCGTTTGTGAGGGTGGAAGGTTCGTTAAACTCAAGCTGGCCGTTGTTGTTGAGGTCGAGGTAGATTTGCCAGTTGGGAATGGGGACTTCTCCGGGATCTGGGAGGCCGTTGGCGTTAAAATCGTTGTATTTAGTGCCGCTGATGCTGCCGACTTGGAAGTTCCCGATGTTGACGTTGCCGATGTCTATTTGGCTGGCGGTTCTGAATTCGGACATGGTGTTGCTGGGGCCCAATGAACGCGGTTCAATGTTTTCTGTAGGGCAATCTAGCAGTTTTTTTGCCAATTGCAGCTATTTCAGGGGATAAATTATTTTTAGGAAAGGGAAGGGCAGGGAATCAGAAATGCCCTGCGCGGGCCAATGCCCAATGCCCAATGCCCTGCGCGGGCCAATGCGTAAATTTTTTCCAGATTTGATGTACGATCGCTACCAGTTTTGCAGAGGTCGAATTCCCAATGTCCCAAAACTTGACAGCAAGCTGGAATGACGCCCGCGAGGTTCCGAGTTTGCTCTTTGGCTGGAGTTTGTGCGGTTTATTGGTAATGGGATCGATCGCCCCTACTCCTGCTGCCGCACAGCTACCTACCTCCGAACAGAGTAACAGCAATAGCCCGATCGCTCAAGCAGGTGCGATCGTCCGCCCCACGATCAAATTGGGCAGCCGCGGCGAGGAAGTGATCGAACTCCAAGCTGCTCTTCAATTGTTGGGCTTTTATACTGGCACTGTAGACGGGATTTTCTCACAAAGCACCGCTAGAGCTGTGTCTCAGTTCCAGCAAGCAGCAGGTTTGCCTCCCGACGCCATAGTCGGTCAAGATACTTGGAATCGGCTGTTTCCTGCGACTCCGAGCGCGATCGAAAACCCGATCGCCAACGATCCTGTAACTGGCGACAACTCAGAGATTAGCCCCCAAGCGCAGCCAACCAATTTTCCAGTTTTGAGAAGACGAATGCGCGGGCAAGCAGTCAGAGATTTGCAAGAGCGGCTGCGGGCAAAGGGATTTTTGCGGGTGAGTGCTGACGGCGTGTTTGGCCCGGAAACTCAAGCTGCTGTCAAGGCGGCTCAGCGACAATATCAACTGCCAGCAGACGGCATTGTCGGCCGCGCAACTTGGGAAGCTCTGCTGCGCTGACAGCAAGCATCCAGGATACCCGCCACGCGATCGATCCGTGGAGAAATTAAAAACGTGTATCCGATAAGCAAGCCCCCGAATTTATCTCGCGCAAGTCAATGCTTCAATTCTTCAATTCTTCAATTCTTCAATCTAAAATCGATTGACAGCAAGGTGTACAGTCTTGGACGCTGCAAGACTCAAGAAACCGGGTTTTTTACCTATAACTCTGGATGTAACGCCGTATTTTGGTAAAAAAACCCGGTTTCTGATATCCCCAAAGTCGAGATTTTATTAGCAAACTGCACATTGTGCGACCTACTAATTTTACAAATTGTTAATAATCGCTTTGGAAAGTATTTCTTCATATCAAAAAGTGTCAAGTTTGGTAAACAAAGTGTTTTTATGCGCGGAGTTGGTGTTAAGTTAAAAACATGAGGGGCAAAACCAAGAAGCACAAAAAACTTGGATAAAAAATTTGGAATTAGAGTATTTGTCCCGATCGGCTCTAGTCCGCAGGCAACGCCTGAACCGTGTAGCTTATTAGCAAAGAAAGGTTGATATTGCGATTCGTATTGGTTAGATAGCTTGAGGCTATTGCATGAATCAAAAGTTGCGATCGTACAGTCAAACACAGAAGTCTGAATAGACTCCGCTGATAGCTAGCTCGTCTCCAGAGTAGTTGCAAAAAAGTCCACCTTAGTTGTAGTTTGCTGAAACTCAGCAGAGCTAAAAACCCACTTGAATCAACTTAATTTACAAACTTTTTAGGGTCTGGCATCCGATATGCTAGGCCCTAAAATTTTTGAGAGTTGACAGTTGAGAAACTAATAGACCTCTTGCAAAAGTCCTTTTAATAAAATTTGGGAACGGGCATCTTGCCCGTTCCACAAAAAACATTTTTTCTTCTTGTGGAACGGGCAAGATGCCCGTCCTAGTTATTTTTGAAAGAGGTCTAATGACTGCTGACTACTGACGACTGACTAATGACTAATGACGATTTCATTTAATTTCTTCAATTCGAGCATTCAAACCGTTAGCGCTGAGCATTTCTAGCAATTCCTCAGCTTTTTCGCGTTCCCGAAAAGCACCGGCTTGCATCACCGATCGCCCGCTGGAAAAAGAGCGAAAAGCACCGGGAACGAGGGATTGCATTTTTTGCCGATCGCCCCAACTGTTGGCATCCACCACAACTCGATAGCGCAAACCCAAAGCAGACGGTCGATCGAATGAGGGCGAATTATCCGCGGCATCGGGCAAAGAATTCCCCCCTAAAGCAGCAGGTACATACCCGCCCCTTCCGATCGGAATGTTGCGGCCCGGAACCGGCAATCTACCCTCGGAAGAAACCGAACTCGAACTATCAAAATTGGGAGGAATCATTGATTGCTGTACCGAAATTTCCGAAACCGATCGATAATTCGGATCGGGCACGGGAATTGCGATCGCCCCTGGGACTACCGATGAAGCAGTGGCATTCCTCCCAGAAAGCTCTTGCTGCAACGGATCGCTTGGCGGTGTCGATCGAGTTTGCACCGGTCGCCTGGAAACGGGCGCACGTGGCGAAATTGGCGCTCTTTCAACTCTGGGACTTAGCCGGCCGGGAGTGTAAACAGGGAGAGAAGTGTCTGGGCCGCCGATGCTGGGAGGTCGATCGGCTATACGCTGCAAAGCACTTCCCCCCATTGGTGGAGGGTTAAAAGTTCCCGCCACGTCAACCGAGCCCGTCGTCCGGCTGCTCGACAATTGATTCCCGTAAGCTGGGATTACTTGACCTTTTGCCGCATTGTTCACATCGTACTGACCGTTGTTGCGAATGACATTGCCCCCCGGTTCGGCAGCAGTTCCCAAATCCGGCAGAGAGCTCGATATCGCCACAATTCCGTCCCGCCGATTACTCTCGATATAATTGTTACGCAGCACCGGTCTAGCATTAGCTTGCACCACTACGCCGTCCTTATTGCGAGTAATTTTGTTCCCAATCAGCAGAGGCGAAGCGTTCTGCGCTACATTCACCCCAAATCCCGTATTTTCAAACACGTTATCTCGAACTTCCGGCTGGGAAGTGCCAAAAATAGTAATGCCGTTAGCTCCATTTTTCGAGAAAACATTCCCGCCAATCGTCGGCCTGGAAGTACCGACTACCGAAATGCCGTCGTGAGTGCTGCCAGAAAAAGTATTGTTGACAACAGTCGGAGAACTCGATTCGATCCACAAAGCGTAACCGCGATAGTTGGTATTCGTGACAGTCACCCCGCTGAGTCCCGCCCCATCTGCGCCTAAAATCGCAATATTTTGACCCGCCGAAGTCGGACTGATAAAGTATCCTCCGCCTTTGATGACAATATTCTGACCCCGAGTGTTGGGATTTCCCTGAACTGTCACGCTGGGCCTGAGCATTAATGGAAATTTTTCGCCGGTTTGCTCGCTGTAAGTACCGGGCGCTAGCAAAATCGCTGTTTTGGGCGGGGCCACGCTCAAGGCGTAGGTAAGGGTTTTAAACGGAGCTCCATCGCTGCCGTTGCCTCCTGTGTCGCTGCCTCCGATCGAGCTCACGTACAGTATGTTAAGGTCGCTCTGGGGCGTCTGAGAAAGTAGCTGCACTCCCGGTATCCCGGCAGCGAGAACTGACGGTTGATGCTTGCAAAGGGCGGTCATCGCAAAGACGAGCAGAAGGCAAGAACTCAGACAAGATTTTTGCGATCGCTTTTCTTTGCACTCGCTATATTGAGAATTTAGGAGCATAAATAAACCCCACTGATTTGCGATCCGAGTTCCGCTTCCCGAATTCGGTGTCGGGTTTTCGCGATCGAACTTTGATTTCACCCGCCTGCTGGGGTTTTCTGCTGTTAATCTTTTGTGTTGTTCTGCTAACCTCACGGCTCTCCTCCGAAGTGTGGTATGCAGTTTAACGATTCCACTATCATCAAGTTTGATCTATTATGCTTTGTTTTCATCAAATTCAATAAAACTTAAAAATTTATTGTCGAATTTACATTGGTTTATGCCAAAATTAAGCCGCCTGCTTTGCCACAATCTTGATGGCGTGGGACAATAGCGGTTTGACTGGTAGGATTAATTATAATTAGGGTGGTTCTGAATGACCGACAAACAAAACAGAACTTTACCGGCACAGCCAGCCCTCTGCCGGATTTTAGATGCAAATTTAGATCGATCGCGCGAAGGGTTGAGAATTATTGAAGAATGGTGCAGGTTTGGTCTCAACAGCGCCGATTTAGCTGGCGAGTGCAAGCAACTGCGTCAAGAATTGGCGGCTTGGCACGTCGCAGAACTTCGCAGTGCTAGGGATACGCCGGCCGATCCGGGTACGGAGTTGACTCACCCGCAGGAAGAGCAGCGTTCGAGCATTCAGCAGCTACTGGAGGCGAATTTCTGTCGGGTGGAAGAAGCTCTGCGGGTACTCGAAGAGTACGGCAAAATTTACGATCGGAATATGGGCGCGGCTTTTAAGCAGATGCGCTATCGGGTTTATACTCTCGAAAGCGATTTGCTGGCTTACCGGCGCTACCAGCAGTTACTCCGATCGCAGTTATACCTTGTAACTTCTCCCAAATACAACTTTTTAACAATCGTGGAAGCTGCTTTGCAAGGCGGAGTAACGTTGGTGCAGTACCGCGACAAAGCCTCAGACGATGGGGTAAAGCTGGCGAATGCGCGGCTGCTTTGCGAACTTTGTCACCGCTACGATGCTTTGCTGATTGTGAACGATCGCGTGGATTTGGCGATCGCAGCCGATGCCGACGGCGTACACTTAGGACAGCAAGATTTGCCTGTAGCCGAAGCGCGCAAGTTGCTCGGCCCGGGACGCATCATCGGTTGTTCGACGACAAATGGCGAGGAAATGCAGCGAGCGGTTGATGGGGGAGCAGACTATATTGGAGTTGGGCCTGTTTACTCCACTCCTACTAAACCTGATAAACAGGCGGCAGGTTTGGACTATGTGCGGTATGCTGCTACTAAGTCGCCGATTCCCTGGTTTGCGATCGGCGGAATTGATATCAACAACCTCGATGAAGTATTGAATGCCGGAGCTCAAAGGGTTGCCATAGTACGCGCGATTATGGAAGCAGAACAGCCTACTTTAGTCACGCAGTTTTTCATCTCGCAGTTGATTCGGATGCAGAATCTAAAAGCTAAAAAAGCTTTGCAGGGAAAAACCTAGGTTGATGGGGAATTTGTAGGGCGGGTTTAGCACAGGAAATCTGTGCGTAAAATATAATTTTGTTACAAAACCCGCCCTGAAAACTGATATTTTACTTATGATAAATCAAATTGCGCTGCAAGTTAACGGAGAAACCCGCAATTGTGCGATCGACACACCGTTACCAAAATTACTAGAACAATTGGGATTAAACCCGCGCTTGGTGGCTGTGGAGTACAACGGCGAAATTCTGCACAAACAATTTTGGGAAACCACACAGATGCAAGAGGGCGACATATTAGAAGTTGTCACAATTGTCGGAGGAGGCTAGCCAATTTTTAGGAGTAAAAACAAGAGTTTTTCCTGCTTCTGTGGTTCTTCGCAAGCACCCAGAGTCCTTTCTCCGGCGAAACTAATTGCAAAAAGCTCTGCCTCCTGTAACTTTCTAATAACATAGAAAATCAGGAGGCAGAGCCTCGCTTACGCGTTCCCAGGCATAGCCTAGGAACGAGGAAGGACTTTGAGAAAAATCTTGTCCCCCCTTATTAAGGGGGGCTAGGGGGGATCTAGACTTTGAGACAAACAAAAGAGACTTAATGAACGCCGCCAAATATCGCAATTAAACTGCTGCAGGTTCAGCCACAGGTGCTGCTACAACAGGATAAATGCTGACTTTCTTGCGAGTTTTGCCTTTTCTTTCAAAAGTCACCACACCGTCAATCATGGCAAACAGAGTATCATCTCTGCCGATACCAACATTATTACCGGGGTGAACTTTAGTGCCGCGTTGGCGGATCAAAATGTTGCCAGCTTTGACAACTTGACCGCCGTACTTTTTGACACCCAGACGCTGAGAATTAGAGTCGCGTCCGTTACGTGTACTGCCTGTACCTTTCTTGTGGGCCATAATATCCTCAACTGTATTTACTATTTTTTATTCTGAATCAGTTTCGGCGATTTGAGGGGTTTCAACAACTGCTTGAGTTAAGTCTCTGGCTGCTAAGACTGTACCGTTGACGCTGATGGAGTCAATCATAAAGCGAGTTGTTTCTTGACGGTGCCCTTTTTTCTTCCGAGTTTTCTTTTTCGGCTTCATCTTGTAGACGAGGACTTTGCGGCCCCGGAAATGCCGGAGAACCGTTCCTTCTACTGTGGCATTTTCTAGTAGAGGCTGGCCGATATGAACCTCGCCTTCGTGCTGGATCAGAAATACTTTATCTATGGTGACTTTGGATTCAGCTTCAACGTGAAGCAGTTCGATGTCGTAGAAGCGGCCTGGTTCTACCCGAAATTGTTTGCCGCCGGTTTCAATGATTGCGTAAGTCATGGGATGGTTGTTGAGATTGCCGTACAGGTAGCTGATGAGTCATTGGTCGTTGGTCGTTGTGGACTTTTGACTGCTGACTGCTCTCCAGCTTTTGGAATGTCTTAACCTGATCCGAGCCGGATTTAGACAGACAATCTACCATTATTCGCGATTTTGGTATTTTTGTCAAGTTCGATCGCGCCGGAAATTTCTAATTAGGGATAAAAATAGAAGATGCTGTCATCTTTTTATCCCATTTCTCCAAAAGGTCGATCGAAGGGGATTCAAGCCGTCGCAGAACATTTGCGCGATCGCAACAATTCCAAAGCTTGCTGTTTCACCCTACCCTCCATCACCTCTTTTTGCAAATTAATAAAAGCCTCAAAATCTTCTAAACCGTACTTAGTCATCTGCAACTGCTGTCGCAACTGTTCTTCGGCCTCAACCGTTAAGTAACCTGTTGCCAACGCTTTTCGGACAATTTTACTGATTAAAGTCATAGTAGATTTACCCTGAATACACCTACGTTAAAAAACTGAAGTTTTGTCAACCGACTAACTCACCTTTTAGTTTGTTTCATAATTACCCTTAAAATAGGTTAAATCTACCTTAAGGTCTATGTAAATAAAGTTATTTTTGATACATTGATGAAATCGTAGCGATTTTAACTGTAGAGTGTTATTAAATTGGTATCTTTAGTTTTTGCCAGACCACATTATTCTTCAAATACGTTAAATCTACCTTAAGGCATATTTAAACATAGCGATTTGTGACATGGGAAATTGTATGGCTTTTAAATGTAGAGTGCGCTTAAATTGGTATCTTTAGTTTTTCTCAGACAACAGCCGCCATTCTCTCACAGCAAAAGGAGGAACCAGCAATTCTATTTCTTTTTGATTTTTCACGGGCAAACTCAACAGCAAAGGTCGATTGCTTTCCAATTGTGCAATTATTGATTTAAAATCGTATTCTCCGACATTAATCGGCAAATTCGACTCTCTCCAAATATCATTAGCCTTGCCAATTTCCCGCTTGCCCGCAGCAACTTTCAGCGGAACAGGGTGCTGCATTTCTGTTCCCGGAAATCCTACCACTCTCAGATTTAAAGACTTTACTACTCCCGACTTGACGCGCTTGTACAAAACAACTTGCCATGCTTTATCGTCTGTATCGCGCAGGCTTTGTACGGATCGGAACATTACTGTCTCAGCAGTTTCTGGATATTTGTGAATCGAGGCGAAAGCGGGCGGGCTAACCGCTAAGATTAGATACAAGCACAAGCTAATAATAGTTAAAGTTCTACGCCAACAATAATGTTTTTTCAACTTCCAATACCTCCAATAATTTACATAATATAGCAAAAAGAGCCAAAAAAACAGGTTTGTATTGAGATTATTCAGCGATGAACAATAGAAGACAAGAAGCAGGCAGGTTTTGTAGAAAGATTATTCATCAATGACCGAGTTCCGATCTAAACCTGCCCCTACATTATACCTCGGCTTGGTTTCCTGAAGTTAGGCGCTAAAGCTGGTCTTACAATCTACATAGTCTGGTTTATTTCCAATCGGTTTCAGCTTGGGATAGCACGTAAGCTGAAACATCGATAATTTGTTGTTCCGACAAACGATCTTTGTAAGCTGGCATAATACCTTTGCCGTTGGTTACTAAGTTGGAAATGTTGGCGATGGAATCCATACCGTATTTTTTTAAAGCTTTTTGTTTCAAGTTTTTGCCGCGCCTGATAATGTTGCCGCCGTTGATGTGACAGCCTGCACAGTTGGCGCTGAATACTTCGGCTGCGGTTGCGGGATTTGTAGGTGTATCTGCGATCGCCATTTGGGAATTAGTGGCGACTTCTACAAAGGCCAGTGTCAGTATCAATAGAGAGGCGGTGAAGATTTTTTTTAAGTTATTTAGGGAAATCATTTATTTGCAATTTGAAAAATAGTGCTGGATTTAATGATATAACTAAATACGGTTTTTTGGGTTGACTCAGCGATTTATTCTTCCCAATCGAATGTGCGGGAAACTGCTTTTTTCCAAAAGCGATATTTTTGCTCGCGAAGCGCGATCGGCATTTTCGGTTCCCAAGTACAATCCACCGCCCAATTGTCCCGCAATTCGGCTACCTGACTCCAAAAACCCACCGCCAAACCTGCCGCATAAGCGACACCGAGTGCAGTAGTTTCTGCTACCACAGGCCGCACCACTGGCACTCCCAAAACATCGCTCTGAAACTGCATCAGCGTGTGATTTCCCGCCATACCTCCGTCTACTTTTAAAGACAAAAGCTGCACTGCTGAATCCTGATTCATAGCGTCCAATATTTCTCGCGTTTGCCACGCTGTAGCTTCCAATACTGCGCGGGCAATGTGTGCCTTAGTCACGTAGCGAGTTAAACCTGCAATTACTCCCCGCGCGCTGTCTTTCCAATAGGGCGCGTAGAGTCCAGAAAAGGCCGGGACAACGTAAACTCCTGCGCTATCTTCAACTGTATTTGCTAATGTTTCTACTTCCGCAGATGTGTTGATGATGCCCAAATTGTCCCGCAGCCACTGCACTAATGCTCCGGCGATCGCAATACTGCCTTCCAAAGCATATACAGCGGGCGATTCCCCCATCTTGTAGGCGACTGTTGTCAGCAATCCTTGCTTTGAACGGACGATCGCCTCACCGGTATTCAGCAGCATAAAACAGCCCGTACCGTAAGTATTTTTAGCCTCCCCCGGACTGAAACAAGTTTGCCCGACAAGGGCGGCTTGCTGATCGCCCAAAGCAGCAGCAATCGGAACACCATCTAACAATCCTTTTGCAGTTCCAAAAACTTGACTCGAAGGGCGAATTTCTGGCAGCATCTGGCGGGGAATTGCCATTATTTCCAAAGTTTCGGCATCCCAATCGAGGGTTTGCAAATCCATCAGCATCGTGCGGCTGGCGTTGGTAACATCGGTAATGTGCGCGCCGCCAGTCAGGTGCCAAATCAGAAAAGTATCGACATTGCCAAAAATCGCATCCCCTCGATCTGCCGCTTCCCGCAATCCTGAAATATTGTCCAACATCCACTTAATTTTCGGCCCGCTGAAATAAGTTGCCAGCGGCAAACCGCATCGTTTTTGAAATCGATCTTTGCCCTCAACTTCAGCTAATTGTTCGCAAATTTGGTGAGTGCGGGTATCTTGCCAAACTATCGCATTGCCGTAAGGTTTGCCAGTTTTTCTATCCCAAACAATTGTTGTTTCGCGCTGGTTGGTAATACCGAGAGCAGCAATATCTTTGGGGTCGATATTGCCGATTTCGAGGGCATTTTTAATCACGCTTTGGGTGCGCTGCCAAATTTCTTCGGGATTGTGTTCCACCCATCCCGGTTGCGGATAGATTTGCTGGTGTTCTTGTTGGTTGCTGCAAATTATCTGTCCCCGGCGATCGAATACGATAAATCGGGTGCTGCTTGTTCCTTGGTCGATCGCTGCTACGTATTTTTTTGCCACTTGTCTAAAATATTTTTAATAATGAGGTCTTTAACGTATATGATACTATATCTAGAAGTCAAATTAATGTCAAAAAATTTAGCTTACGGAATTCCCCAAGTTGAAACTGGTAGATTTACTCAGACTCGATCGCACAATTAAGGTTATTGGCTTTGACGACGCTCCGTTTTCTCGGACAAGCGGCAGTCTGGTGTCGATCGCGGGCGTAGTCTGCGGGGGTACTCGATTTGAAGGAATGGTGTGGGGACAAGTCCTGCCAGACGGATTAGATGCCACGGATGCTATTTCTGGGCTACTCCTCGGAGGCAAATTTCTGCCGCAATTGCATCTGGTTTTGCTAGACGGAATTGCTTTCGGCGGCTTCAATATTATTGACCTGCCCGAGTTAGCTTCGCGGCTGCAAATTCCTTGCGTTGCTGTCATGCGCCGCCAACCAGATTTAGCTGCGGTTGAAAAAGCCCTCGGCCATTTACCCGACTCGGAATACCGTTTAGAGTTGTTGCGCCGCGCTGGTAAAATTTACGCTTTTGAACCTTTCTTTTTTCAAGTTTGCGGCGAAAAACCAGAAGTAATTGCGCTGGTGCTTCAGCGTTTGACAGACACTGGTAAGGTTCCTGAAGCTTTGCGTTTGGCTCATTTGATTGGTGCGGCGGTAATTAATGGAGTTAGCGGCAGTTCTGCTTGAATTATTATTAAGAACGGGCAAGATGCCCGTTCCACAAAGATGAAATTTTCTGGTGGGACGGGCCGGATATCCTGTTAAGAACGGGCAAGATGCCCGTTCCACAAAGAGGAGATTTTCTTGTGGGGTGGGCCGGAGAGTCCGCCCATGAAAGACTTATTGACAATTGTGCAATATATTAGTTGATACTGGCTTAATTACACAATTTCGCCGTCTAATTCACCGAATTCAATTTTAGTTCCCAACGCCAAAGTTAAGGTACTTTCAGGTTCTACCATTTTTATATCCCCTTGAATGTCTGTAGCCCACCAAGCGCGATCGCACAAATTGGTCAATCCTAACGAAAGCTCGTTTCTCGATCGCGAAGTGACTATAGCTACAAGCCCGTTAGATGCTGCGGCTGTTAAACTCGGTATGTCAGAGGTGAATAGTTGAGTTCCGGCACTCAGAGGAATAACTCGACTTCCTAATTTCAGGGAAATTTGACCGCTGGTAAAAGAATCTGCTGCGAATTTTTGTGATATAATACTAGGCGGAACCGGAGCAGAAGTTGCAGCGGGCCAGTCAGAGTTTCCTACTGTAATTGTACAGTTGCCGATTCTCTTTTGGTCGCCCGATCGCAAATAACTCACCGCCCCGCTATCGAGATTCTCGCAAACAATTTGACCGGCTTCCAATTCAAACCGCATAGCCAAGGGCGAAACATTAGGAATGCAGATAATAGACAAATTTTCATCACTGCCAAAAGTTATCGGTTCCGAACCCAGAGTGAGAGTGCGATTTGCTCCGGTATCGTAACTAATTACCAGCCAAGCTTTGTTGAACAAAGTTTCAGCTACAACCAACATGATTCCAATCCAAAAACCGATCGCAGCACAGCCAGCTAAACGGCCCGCCGTACCGGATAGATTGTAAGCAAACAGAATAAACAAACAGCCGCCCAAAACTCCTCCAACACCGCCGCCTCCCGTGCCGCGAAGCGCTCCCAAATTAGGAATCCGCTGTGCCAGTCCCAGTCCTAACAAACTACCAGCTATTCCCCAGCAAATTACTCGCAACAATTCGTTGTTTCCGTCGCCAATTCCGCTGTAAATACCTTCGGCGATCGCCCCAGAAACTGCTCCTGCTATTAAACCAAACAATCCGCCATTTTTTAAAGACTGTTTAATTTGAGGCTTGCCTTTGATATAGTAATAATAGCCGAACATAATAGCAGTAGCAATGCCACCGCCTACCAGCCCAAACCAGCGAGCTGTGGACAATACACTCTCAAAAAAAGATTCCGAACCAGTGAGTCCCTGCATGAAAGGTTCGGTGATTAGATTGCCGGCGAAACCGCCGACTGCACCGCTAATGCCAAACTGCAAAGCTTTTTTAAGGGCTGATAGATTTCTTTTCACGGCGCACCAGATTAAAAGTGAGAGTCAAATCTAGCTACAAGCTCGAAAGTTAGGATTTCCGATAATTTTATATCTGGCATCGCGATCGAGAACAGGCAAGATGCCTGTTCCACAAACACAAAGAGTGAGTTTTATTGTGGGGAGTACGGGTTGGGCAGGAAACATTGGTGTCAAATTAAGCTTTTAGTCCGCCAGTCCTCCCCCTCACCCGGCAGTCCGCCAGGGAATGAATTCCCCCTCTTATAGCGAAAGTCCTCGCTCAAGAGGACTGAATCATTCATTAGTCCTCTTGAGCGAGGACTTTCGCTTTGAGGCAGGGGTTTCAACCCCTGACGGACTATCGGTTTTACCTTAAGTTGACACGCCTTGGGCAAGAGATCCCGCCCGTCCTAGACTTATTGAGAATGCTGCAAGATGTGAGACGATCGCACCTCTCCCCGCCTGTCTCCCGCCTGTCTCCCGCCTGTCTCCCCCCATCTCCCTCTGAGGGAAAAGTCTTTGAACCCCGCGCGATCGCCCGTCACAATTCCCGCTTAAGGCTCCATCGCCTGTAACCATTGCTGCCAGATAATTTTAGCAATTTTTTAACTGTGAAATTTTAACGGAGAAGACCCAAGCGAGGGCCCAAATATGAAAAGGAATGTTACAAACTATTACAGTAACACTCAGAATGTGAACATAATGCCTCAAAATACTTGCGAGAGGTAGTTGTGTCAGAGAAGCAATATTCTTACTAACTGCCCGACAGTCACTCGATCGCCACTTAGTGGCCTGCTGCAATCTAAATCAAAAATTAAAGATCGCATCAGTCATTTGTGGTATTCTAAGCGACAGGCTTAGTGCGGGCACTCACAAGCGCACCGGCGTGAAGAACGAGCGCCGTCAAACATCGAAGGTCGTTTCCCGCCCACAACTTTAACAGTTGCTGGCTGTGGAAAGTCCGGCTTTCCCTGTCAAAGCTCCTGCCTGAGCATGAAAGGTACGGGATGCAAGCGCCCGCCGTCGCTCGCTCAGCGCGGAGCAGTTCGCAATTGCAAAATATCCAGCGGGTACACACAAGATGAGTATCGTCACCAAATCAATCGTCAACGCAGACGCCGAAGCTCGCTACTTGAGCCCAGGTGAATTAGATCGGATCAAGAGCTTTGTCACCTCTGGTGAACGCCGCGTCCGCATCGCCCAAATTTTGAGCGAATCCCGCGAACGCATCGTCAAGCAAGCAGGCGACCAACTTTTCCAAAAGCGCCCTGATGTTGTTTCTCCCGGCGGCAACGCTTACGGCGAAGAAATGACCGCAACTTGCTTGCGCGACATGGACTACTACCTGCGTTTGATCACCTACGGAATCGTAGCTGGCGACATTACTCCGATCGAAGAAATCGGTATCGTCGGCGTCCGCGAAATGTACAAATCTCTCGGCACCCCGATTGAAGCCGTCGCCGAAGGCGTTCGCGCTATGAAAAGTGCAGCAAGTTCGCTGCTGTCTGGAGAAGATGCTTCCGAAGCTTCCTCTTACTTCGACTACGTTATCGGTGCGATGCAGTAAGGAATTTCGATTTTAGGTTTTCGATTTTAGATTGAAAAAAAAAGGCCTTACTGCTAACAAGCTAAAAGCTTTTGCAGATCGAGGGCCACTTAAAAATCTCAAATCCAAAATCCCAAATTCCAAATTCTAGCTCCAAAATTGGACTGACTCAGCCACTTTCAAGGAAACAAGACAACCATGCAAGACGCAATTACCGCCGTTATCAATTCCTCTGACGTTCAAGGTAAGTACCTCGACATCAGCGCTCTAGACAAGCTCAAGAACTACTTCGCTTCTGGCGAACTGCGCGTCCGTGCAGCTACCTCCATCAGCGCCAATGCAGCCACAATCGTCAAAGAAGCAGTTGCTAAGTCTCTGTTGTACTCTGATGTAACTCGTCCCGGCGGCAATATGTACACCACTCGTCGTTATGCAGCTTGCATCCGCGACTTGGACTACTACCTCCGCTACGCCACCTACGCCATGCTAGCTGGCGACCCTTCCATCCTCGACGAGCGCGTGCTCAACGGTTTGAAAGAAACCTACAACTCCTTGGGCGTGCCCATCGGTTCTACCGTACAAGCAATCCAAGCAATGAAAGAAGTCACCGCCGGTTTGGTCGGTTCTGACGCTGGTAAAGAAATGGGCGTCTATTTCGACTACATCTGCTCTGGCTTGAGCTAAGACTCAGGAAGAAGGAAGAAGGAAGAAGGAAGTTCGGCAACGGATTCTGTAACGGATGTAACGGATGTAACGGATGTAACAGATTTCAGTCCGATGGAAGTCGGAAGAAGGAAGAAGATTTATTTCTTGCCTCTTTTAACTTTTAACTTTGGACTTTTTACCTTTGACTTTGAAAAGAGGTCAGGGAAGTTGAGAGTGATTGCTAGACCGTCAAAGGCTTGTCGAGAAAGCCCGACGAGTTTTAACGAGCTAGTTTTGACTCCTAACTCCCTGCCTTCAATCTTTAAAAAATCCATCTAATAATCTGTAAACCTACTCAGGAGTTAGTTTCCCATGAGAATGTTTAAGGTGACTGCTTGCGTCCCCAGTCAAACTCGCATCCGCACTCAGCGCGAATTGCAAAATACCTATTTTACTAAGCTCGTTCCTTACGACAACTGGTTCCGGGAACAGCAAAGAATTATGAAAATGGGCGGCAGAATTATTAAAGTGCAACTGGCTACCGGTAAGCCTGGAGCTAATACGGGCCTGCTTTAAGAGTCAAAGCTGGATTAGTAGAGGGGTAAGAGGTCGCGATGACCTCTTTTTTGTTTGTTACAGTTATAGCAGAAGGAAGAATGTCCGGCGTTGTTAATCTAATGATTGACAAATATTTCAATAAGCAGAAAGTATCACTGCGATTATGGCTAACAAAACAGCAAGCATTTGCGGTAATGTAATAGCCTCTTTCAAAAATAAAGACGATAATAATATAGTAATGAGCGGATAGATAGACGTAACACTCACGACATTGGCAACTTCACCTTTGCCAAGGGCTATAAAAAATACTAATGACGCCACAGTGCCGCAAACGCCAACTAACATGGCAAACAAAATTCCCCTAACATCTCCCTCAAAACTAAAATTATTAGTTTGGATAATAATAAATAAAGTAGTTAAAATAGCGCCAATTGCTTCATAAACAAAAGCAGTTTTGTAGTCAATATATTTAGTCGCTAAATTGCCAAAAAATCCCCACAAACCATATAATAGCGAACAGATTAATGCGTAAATTAACCAATCTGGTACTTTAGCCATCTTTGTTAGAGTTTATTGAGATCATTCTAAAATCCTATGGCTAATGACATTCGACGCTTGATTCCATTTTTTGACCCCAGCGCGTCTCAATGGGCCGCTGAGGCCCGGTGGCTGAGGTGGCTGACTTTTCTGTGGCTGTTTGTCGGGCTGACAGCATTGTTTTCGGCTTCCTATCCCATTGCAAATTATGAATTTGGAGACGGCCTTTATTATTTTAAACGACAGCTCATCGCAGTGGCGATCGGGCTGGCCGGCTTTAACTTGATAGTGTACTCCCCACTGCGCTACATCATGAAAACATCTCAGTTAGGCGTTTTATTGCTGCTGGGATTACTGTGGCTGACCTTGGTTCCGGGGGTGGGAACCACAATCAACGGGGCGACTCGCTGGATATCTCTGGGCCCGGTGCCGATTATTCAACCTTCTGAGTTGATCAAGCCGTTTTTCGTTCTCCAAAGCGCCCGCATTTTCGGCAACTGGCCCCGGTTGACGAATAAAGTTCGCTTGACTTGGCTGTTAATTTTCGGTGCAATGCTGTTGGGAATTTTGTTGCAGCCGAATTTGAGCACCACGGCTTTGTGCGGGATGACTTTGTGGTTGGTGGCTTTGGCGGCGGGCTTGCCTTACTTGCAGTTGGGCGCAACGGCTGTGGGGGGAATGCTTTTAGCGGTTTTAAGTATTAGTTTGAGGGAATATCAGCGCCGCCGGATTATGTCTTTCCTCAATCCTTGGGCCGATCCGATGCAAGACGGCTATCAGTTGATTCAAAGTCTGCTGGCTGTTGGTTCTGGGGGCATTTGGGGTGTGGGTTTGGGGATGTCGCAGCAAAAGTTATTTTATTTGCCGATTCAGTACAGCGATTTTATTTTTGCTGTGTTTGCTGAGGAGTTTGGCTTGGTGGGAGGTTTCTCGCTGTTGCTGATGTTGGCGGCTTACTCGACTGTGGCTTTGAGGGTAGCGATGAAGGCTCGAAATATTGAGTCTCAGTTGGTGGCGATTGGGGTGATGGTGGTGATGGTGGGACAGTCGCTGCTGAATATTGGGGTGGCGACGGGGGTTTTGCCGACTACGGGTTTGCCACTGCCGTTTTTTAGTTACGGGGGTTCTTCGATGTTGGCGAGTTTGTTGTTGTCGGGGTTGCTGATTCGGGTGGCGAGGGAGAGTTCTGAGGCTGATGTGGTTTCTTTAAACGGCCTCCGTGGAAAGCCGAAGTTGCGATCGAACAACGGCACTGCACAAACCGAATAATTTGTCAAGTTATTTTTGTGACGCGCGGGTCGCTAGAAACCGGGTTTTTTCACCAAAATATTTGCCTAAAACCTTAAATCTAGGTGAAAAACCCGGTTTCTTTACCTTTTGGTGGGGTATCATTCCGGGCGATCGGCTATTTGCGCCCGTCACCTTTATTGGGCGGTTCTTCTTGTTGTTCTTGAGGTTTAGCTGCGATCTGAGTTAATTCTTTTTTGTCGGGTTGCGGTGTTTCTTGAGTTGAGTTAGCCATTGAGTTTAGTCCTAAATAGATGCACCGCTTAATTATATCTTTTCCAACTGCAAACGTATGGCTGTAGATAGGGAGAGGAGGAGCCAAACAAACAATTCTCATGCACAGAGATTTGATAGCTAATACTGGAAGACTTTATGTAGATGCAAAAAAGTGGAAAGGCAAATTGCTGTCGGTTCTACACAGCTTGAGGGTTGCAGCCAAACAAATCCGACGTGGACGCAAAAACATCTTTGTTAAGTATTAAATGCCGATCGCCATCTCGACTGATTAACCCCTGCTGCTGCAATTTTCCCAGCATTCGAGTTACTGTTACCCGCGTCGTGCAAATCGCATTAGCAATATCTTGATGTGTCAAGCGGATATTCAAACGAGTTCCCTCAACCACAGGCTGACCGAAATCTTGTTGCAATAATATCAGTAGCTGATACAAACGGTCATCTACTCGTCGCTGTCCGGCGATCGCTAAAATTGCTTCCATTTGTCGCAGCCGCCTTACCATTTGAGGCAGCAACTCGTGAGCTAATTGAGGAGAAGCTTCGATTTCCACCATAGAATACCAGATCAAATAAATATCTGATGTCGCCGTAGCTCGGTAAGTCTGCAAGCTTGTCAACCACAAACCGAAGCACATCGAAGGCCCAACCCAACCCAAAAGTCCTTCTTCCCCGTTTGGATAAAGCGTGCTCAGTTGCGCTAGACCTTGACAGACTCGCCAAAGGCCTTGCGACATCATAGGAATGGTTTCGCCCTTGGCATAAAAATGCAAGTTTCGACTCGCTCCTGTGTTATGCTGGATTTCCGCTAAAAGTGCTTTGGATGTTGGTGGCATATCCTTTATTTCCAGCTAAAAAACATTTGTCTGAAACCTACGCCCCTGACTCTAGCAGGCCAAGGTAAAGGTTAGGTAATCGTATGGTTAGCGCCAAGATAAGCTTTAGTAATTAGCTGTTAGTCATGAGTTGAGGACTTACGCACTGGTAGCCAGAAACCGGGTTTTTTAGCTTAAATACACGGCTTAAAACCCTCAAATTCGGTTAAAAAACCCGGTTTATTTGTGCGCGAATGCGTCCAGGACTATAGTTGTTAGTCATTAATTGTGAGTTGTTATAATAGCAATTATCCAAAGTTTTGCAACAATGAGTATGGGTTTGTTTGCTGAAATGTTGTGTAAGGTGCGTCGCTCAAAAATTGTGGATATTATTTAAGATTTTTGCTGGCGACGCACCCTACAGATACTGCTGTATGAATTTTGATAAAAAGTATAACATGACAGAGGGTACGCTGGCTTTTGAAAAATAAATACACTCGTTATTCTGGGTTTTTCAAATAAATATTTATGTTCAAAAATCAATCAAACTATTTGTTAATAAATAGTCGGTTAATGCAGGCTTTACAGAAAACAGAGGCGAGTTCTGAAGTTCGATCGCACGGATAGGCCCGCCGAGTCAACTGCTGCTCTCTGCTGCCACAACCTTCAAGAACTTATAAAATAGTTCAAGAAGGTATCAAAAGACAAAGTAAGGTTTTTCATGGCCGATCAATTAATTCGCGCTACAGCCGCAGAAGGCGGAATTCGCGCTGTAGGCGTCATTTCCACCCGCCTCACCGAAGAAGCAAGACAGCGGCACAAGCTCTCCTACGTGGCTACAGCCGCCCTCGGCCGCACGATGTCGGCGGGGCTGTTACTCGCCTCCAGCATGAAGCGGCCCGAATCGAGAGTCAACATTCGCATCAAAGGAGATGGGCCGCTGGGCGGGCTTCTGATTGATGCGGGACTCGATGGAACGGTTCGAGGTTATGTGGACAATCCCGGAGTGGAACTGCCGCCCAATGCTAAAGGCAAACTCGATGTCGGCGGGGCAATAGGTGACGGTTATTTGTACGTGGTGCGGGACGTTGGATACGGCTTCCCTTATTCAAGTACGGTGGAATTGGTTTCCGGCGAAATTGGCGACGATCTGACTCACTATTTGGCAACCTCGGAGCAAACGCCTTCGGCTCTGGTTTTGGGGGTGTTTGTGGGGGCGGGCGGGGTAGAAGCGTCTGGGGGTGTGCTGTTGCAGGTTCTGCCGAAGGCGGCAACGGACGAAAAATTGGTGCAAACTTTAGAATCTAGAGTTGCTCAATTGTCGGGCTTTACACCGCTTCTGCGATCGGGCAAAACGCTGCACCAGATTCTCGAAGAGTTACTGGGAGATATGGGCCTGGAAATTTTCCCGGAAACTCAGATGGTGCGCTTTGACTGCGGCTGTTCGTTCGATCGAGTTTTGGGAGCTTTGAAAATGTTGGGCGAAGCCGAACTCCAAGACATGATTGAAAAAGATGGGGGGGCTGAGGCTACGTGCCATTTCTGCAACGAGGTTTACCAAGCTAATAGCGACCAACTTGCGGAACTGATCGGCGATTTGCGATCGAACTCCGGTTCTTGAGACGATAATGTGTAATTGGCTCTATTGAGTGCGAGTTAGGGATGGCGGCCTTGACCAATTGCCAATTACGCATTATCAATTACCTAATCACAAAATTTTGATTTTGGCGGTTTGGCGATCGGCTCTTGCAGTCTGGGGCCGACGGGAGTATGTAAAAGTGATGAATACATTTTATAGAGCAGTTGATAGCAGCGCTCGCAGTTTTTAAATAACTAACGCTGGCTGGTTGCTGTTTGTGGTGAGGATATGAGTCAAGATCGCAAAATACCAGGCCGTTGGTCTGCATCAGAATCCTTGGAGTCAACAAAGGATACTTCGTCGCTGGTGCGCTTACCAGCAAGGAAAAACCGGGCTGAACGACTTAAAGAGCTCCGAGAGTTGGTTACTTCGGGAAAACTGCCGGGAGGGCATCTGGAACTACCGCCGAATTTGTCTGGGGAAAACTCGCAGCCGCTGGGGGAACAAAATCTGTTTTGGCGAAACTGGTCGAATAAGTGGCAGTTTTGGCTGGCGCTGAGTTTGATGCTATCGGTGGGTATGGGGTTTGTGGCAATTGCGTCTTTGCTCAACCTCACCTCGCAGTCGAATTGCTCAAAGATTTTTTGGCCGACGGCTTCTGCTAACGATCGCTTTTTTTGTGCTCAAGAAGCAGCAAGCAAGCGGACGGCGGATGATTTGCTCAGGGCGATCGAATTAGTGAATGCTTTGCCACAAAACCATCCGCTGCGGCCGAGAATTAACACTCAAATCGATCGGTGGTCGGAGGATATTATTAGGCTGGGAAATGCTAGTTTCCAAGAAGGAAAGCTGGATGAGGCGATTGCGCTCGCTCGTAAGGTTCCTAAAAACGTTCCCGCTTACCCGAAGATGGAAAAGCAGATTGAAAAGTGGCAGTCGATATGGAGCGATGCAGAGAAAATTTACCGCAAGGCTGAAGACCACTTGCGTCAGGAAGAGTGGCCGCTGGCTTTCAGCCAAGCTACTCTGCTTTTGGATTTGGGAAATACTTTCTGGGAATCGGCTAAGTACGAGGAATTGACTAAGCTAATTCAGACGACTCGGGCGGAGGGCAATAAGTTGCTAAAAGCCCGGAATACAGCCTCCGAGGGAGGTCTCGACAATCTGGTGACGGGGATTAAGCTGGCTCAGGGAATTGGTCAAAACAGTTATTTGTATCAAGCTGCCAAGGCGGCGATCGCGGAATTTAGCAAGAAAATTCTGGAGATCGCCCAAAAACGCTTGCAGGCTGGGGATTGGCAGGAGGCGATGGCGATCGCTAACAAGATTCCAGAGTCGGCAAATTTAAGGGAACAAGTACAAGATTTTAACGAGTTGGCGAATGCTACTTCTCAGGCTTTGACTGGATCTGTTGAGGGTTTCTCCAAGGCGATCGAGATTGCTCAAAAGTTGAACTCCGGCCGCCCTTTATACAAACAAGCTCAAGATTTAGTCGGCCGCTGGCAGCAAGAAATGGCTGATGTGAAAGTTTTGGATATGGCAAGCAGGCTGGCGGCGCCTGGTGGGGTAAATGATTTGAGGGCTGCGATCGGGCAATTGCAAACAGTCCCGGAATCAAATCCCCGCGCTTCGGAAGCTCGCAGTCAAATTAGCCGCTTGAGCCGTCAAATCGAGCTGCTCGAAGACAGTCCGTATTTGCAAAGAGCGAACGATTTGGCGAGTACGGGCGATCCGAATGCTCTGGAGGCCGCCGTTGCTCAAGCTTCTCGGATCGGTAGGGGTAGGGCGCTTTACGTGGAAGCTCAAGCCAAAATTCAAGCTTGGATCGAGAGGAGACAGCGGCTTGTTGACCAACCGTTTTTGGATAGAGCTCAGCAGCTAGCGGCGGGCGGCAATTTGGCAGGGGCAATTGAGATGGCGCGCCGGATTCGATCGGGACGGGTGCTTTATGAGGAAGCTCGATCGAACATTCGGAGTTGGGAGGCTCAATTTCAGGGCGAGCAAAATTTGCAGAACGCCCGTCAGACGGCCCGATCCGGGACTGCTGACGCTTTGCAAACGGCTATTGCGCTGGCCCTTCAGGTGCCGGAGTCGAGTTCGCTCCGGTGGCAGGCGAGTGAGGCGATTGATGAGTGGAGCCAGCGGATTTTGGCGCTTGGTGTGGAACAGTCGTCGTCGGATCTGGCGGGGGCGATCGCGACTTTGAAGAAAATTCCGTCGGGGACTCGGGCTTTTGAGCAAGCTCGATCGCAAATCAAAGTTTGGGAGGAGTCGCTGAATCCTCCCGATGCTGAATCTCCCGATGCTGAATCTCCCCCTCCCGAACCGCCGGAAATTGAGCCTCCCACCAGCTCTGGCAATCGTTAGGTTAACTGGTTTGCCCGACATTGGGCGGGGGTTTAAAGTCTGAGAATGATGGTTGATTTGAGTTAAAACTCAAATCAACCATCATTCTCAATCAACTTTTAGGGGTGGGTTTACAAATCATACTCACATTGCCAAGAGATTAAATAAAGCCACCCCCACCACGCGATAAAACTCAGAGAATCTCTCTTTAACGAACCGCGAAGACCCGTTAGGCGAAGCCGCGCGTAAGCGCTAGAGCGCGAAGGAAGAAGAGGAAGACAAAGAGTTCACAATTAATACGAGGCTTGCTATAGCAGTTTTCTATTGGGTGAGGTACATCTTAGCAATTACCTTTTTCCCAACGATCAATTACCAATTACCTGTAATTTTAGATCGATCAAACATCCGCTGGATTGAGGTGCATCATTGCCCAAGTGGTGTAAGTGCCGATCGGACTCCAAAGTATGTAAGGCAGCAATAACAGGGCGGCAGGCTCGGAAACTGGCAACACAGTTAAAGCTAGGATTACGCTTAAAATAGCGCCCGTTCCGCCGATTATTGTGCCGACTTTTAGGCTCCTAACTTTGCACATAACCGAGGTATAAGACATAGTTACTATTTCTAAAAGCAGGTACAAACCCATTCTCAGCCAAGTCTCCTGAGTTCCCGGTTCTTTTTCCCAAACAATCACTGCTGACCAAGCTGCACAAATAAAAATTACTGTCCAAATTAGGGGAATTGCTTTTTCAAATACTAGCCATCTCGGACGCTGCAAGCGGTTGAACCACTGGATGTCGCTGGGCGGGATGAAGTTAGCTGCTAGTGCTACTATTAAGGCGACGCCTCCAATTACCATCCAGGATTTAATCATTTTTTTACCTTGGGCAAGTTTGACAGGTTCAATTCTGCAGACATTATCTCTAATTTTGGCGATCGCGCCATCTGTCCTCAGTTATATTAGGTTGGGCTGATTCGCGAAACCAACATCAGTTCAAAAGTTATTTAGGCTTCAGGAAAACCTCTATTTATTCTCTTCAATTCCCCTTAATAATATAAAAAATGTGACCGAAAGCATCCAGGAGCAAACCCCCCGGATTCATTTTTTCGGAGACTCAGTACCCAGAAATAAAGAACCTGTATCAGATGAAACTTGCCCCCCAATTTATCGGTGGGGTCAATGCCTCAATTCTAAAATCTAAAATCTAAAATCTAAAATCGCGCAATCGATTGACTCTTGCTCCCTCCCCTTGACAAGGGGAGGGTTCAGGTGGGCTTTTCAGTAAATTTGACCAGTAAATTTGACCAGTAAATTTGACAAAAAGTCTATTAGTCTTTCAAGAATATCTGCGGCTAGCCTAGTCGGTGATGCTGTTCTAATTCTAAACTAGAGTCGTCATCTTTTTTGGGAACCAAAAGCGTATTTTCGCTGCTCGGTTGCAGCACGGCTTTAATCACTTGGAGAAAACGGTTAGGCTTTTTGGTTTGACCGTTGAGAGTGCGGCGGTCTTGCACTTTTTTAGAAAGATGCCTCATCACAGATAAATCGAGTTCATCTATGAAATGGTCTGCTATACGTTCTCCCATTAAATCAATAGCTTCAGCATACTGATCTTTTAGCGTTTCTATGGCATCGTATGCTTCGTCAGCAACTTGACTTGCTACTGTTTTATTTTGGTCGCCCGGTGTCTGGGAATGGGTGCGGCGCCGGTCTAAAAGGCTTTGGTAATCCGCAATGCTCATTCCCAAATTGTAGAGATGGTGGTGAGCGTGATCCATCAAATCTACTTCACTCGGATAGAAGAAACCGCGAGTGCTGTTGATGCCGTGCAGTTTTGCCCAACGCCGCAGAGTTGTCTCATCTTGCAGTTGGTATCGCTCCAACATTTGAGCTGTGTTCAGCTCTACTTCTGGCGTAACTTTGAAATCGCTCATCGGTAAATCCTCGCTGGTGAGTAAATAAATAAAATTGAAACTTAGAATCTGTGATTTGCGTACAGTTTGAAAATGACGATCGATCCTTTGACGGCATTCACGGAAGTCTTGCGGGCATTTGCTAGCCGTCGATCGTGCGATCGAGTCAGAGGATTTCAGGGTAGCGTACTTTTGGGCTTTGTCTCGATCGCATCCAGGAGCAAGCACACAGGGTTAATAATATAGCGGATTTAAGGTTTCAACAACCGTTAAAAATAGTAAAGTTTAATTCTTAGGGTTGAATTATTAGTAATGTTGAGCTATAATATTCTCAATAACCGTGCAATTAGTAATTTTAGTAGTTGCAAACGAGATTCTTAGTATGCCTGTATACGATTATTTGTGTCCCGAAAACAACCAGCAGTTAGAAGTTTGGCACAGCATGAACCTGGAAGTTTCGACTTGGGGCCAACTGTGCGAGTTGGCCAAGTGCGAACCCGGGGAGACTCCCGCAGATGCGCCGGTACGCCGACTGCTGAGCGCTCCGAGGTTGATGAAGCCTACATCCGACACCGATTATAAAAGTTCTGGTTTTAGCAAGTACGTGAAGCGGGATGAAGGGGTTTACGAAAATGTCACGGCTAAGGATGGTGAAAGCCGTATTGTCAATCGAGATGGTAAGCCGATTAAAGACTGAACTCGGTAATTGGTAATTGGTAATTATTCCTAATGACTACTGACTAATGACTACTAATATTATTTAGGAATGACAATTAAATAACTTCCACAAGTTTGTGGGATGGGCCTAAGAGCCCGTCCACTCATGACGGGCTCTTAGGCCCATCCCACAATAACAATTAAAATTATAAGTTATTTAATTCGCGATCCTTACCAAACCAATCATTCATTTTTTCTTTGGCTTGTTCTTTAGTATCAGCATTAATGTATACTGAAACAGTAGCTATTGCCGCCAGCAATACTCCCAAATCGTCGGTAAATCCGATACCTGCTAATATATCGGGAATGGCATCAACAGGAGATATAAAATAGGTCAAAGCTGCAACTATAACTCCTTTTGCCCAAGCAGGCACGTTTGGGTTCAGAGCCGCATAGTAGAAAATTAAAGCTTTTTCAACTACATCTCTTCCTGCGGTTAAAGCAAAGTTTTTAAGCTTAACCCAAAAACTTTCATCTGAATAGTTGATTTTGGGGTGGCTGAGGTGTGTTGTAGTTCCTTTCCGGTCAATTAAATCGAGAGGGATGCCATTACTTTTAAGCTGAGAAACAGCAGAATTGAAAGATGCTGAAACCAGATTTTTATTGGGCGTAGCCTCCCGTATTTGTTTCATGTCTGCGATGAATTCCTGCATGGCTTGGATTTGCAAGTCGGAAACCGCCAGCATTTTTTTTGCGGATTGGATAGCCTCGCTTTCTGCAGGATGCAGCGTCTTATTTACGCCAGCAATGTTAATTAAAAAATACATGACTCCCAAACGCAGCGGTTCTTCTGACTCGCTGAGTGGTTGCAAACAGTCGCCCAGTGATGGGGGACTGGCTGTGTAGGATTGGATTTGAGTTTTTGCAGAGTCAGAAAATTTGTCTAAATTTATGGTTTTAAACAACAAATCTAGTTCGTCAATATCAACGGAACCATCGGCGGCTGCGATCGCAAACAAAGAACCATAAAAAGCTAAAAGTTCGCTTTCTGAGGAAGTGGCAAAAATATCTCTCTCGGACACGATGCTACTGGGATTGATAACGATGCTTTGCATATTACCACAAAACTCAGCGCGCCATGATTTCAGAAACCGGCAATAATTTTAGAGAGGATGACACAATGGAGAATTTTTTATGAAAGTTGCGATCGTCGGCTGCGGTTATGTGGGTACTGCGACAGCCAAACATTTACGCGGCCAATCTGATTGTATCGTGACGGCGACAACTACGACGGCGAGCCGAGTAGTTGAATTGGAAGGTGTCGCGCAGCGGGTAGCCGTGCTCAAAGGAAATGACAAAGATGCAATGACGGCTGTACTGCAAGAACAAGATGCTGTTATGCTGTGCGTCGGTGCCCGAAATCCTCATACTTATCGGGAAAGTTATTTAGATACTGCGACAACTTTAGTATCGGTTTTACAGCAAATACCGACAGTAAAGCAGGTTATTTATACGGGTACTTATTCTGTGTATGGCGATCGCCAAGGTGAGTTGGTAAATGAAGAATCACCCGTCGCGCCGGCTAATCCCAACGGTGAAATTCTCGCCGAAACCGAACGGATTTTATTAGCAGCATCTAGTCCCAATCTTCAAGTCTGCATTCTCCGTTTGGGAGGAATTTATGGGCCGGGGCGAGAATTAGTTAAAATCTTTGGAGGCTGGGCTGGGAGCACTCGTCCCGGTAGGGGGGAAGATGCTACTAATTGGGTGCATCGAGATGATATTGTTGGGGGGTTAACCTTTGCTTTGGAAAATCGATTGCAGGGAATTTACAATTTAGTGGGGGATGTGTCGCTATCCAGTGGTGAATTGCTCGATCGCATTTTTGAAACTCACAATCTGCCTCAAGTTTCTTGGGATGGAAGTCCTAGCGTGCGGCCTTATAATGCGAGGGTGTCGAATCAAAAGATTAAGGCGGCTGGTTATCAGTTTGTTCATCCTGAGATTAGGGAATTTTAGTTGGGCTAATCTTTTTTTTACCGCAGATGTAGGCGGATAGACGCTGATGAACGCGGATGAAGAAAGAGCGATATTGATAGATTTAGGTTTTTTATTCATCTGCGTTCATCCGTGTTCACCTGCCTACATCTGCGGTTCACAAAAGCCACTTCAATCACTAATTAACTTATCCCATAATCCCTGCAAAAAAGTCGATCGTCTCTTTCAAAGCTTTCACAAACACATCAATCTCCTCGCGAGTATTGTAAAAATACAAACTCGCTCTGGCAGTAGATGAAATGTTCAAATAGCGGTGCAAAGCTTGCGTGCAGTGATGCCCGGAACGAATCGCGACTCCCTCCTGATCTAACATGGTAGACAAGTCTTGAGGGTGAATTTCTCCGGCTGTAAATGCCGCCAAAGCAGCCCTACCTTCGCCGTTGCTGTCTGGCTGTGGTCCGTAAATTTTGATTTCTGGAATTTGCCGCAATTGTTGGAACATATAAGCATTCAATTCTGCTTCGCAAGCGTGAATCTTATCCATGCCAATGTTACTAAGATAATCGATTGCTGCACCAAGGGCGATCGCCTCGCCGATTGCAGGCGTCCCCGCCTCAAATTTGTGCGGCAAATCGGCATAGGTGGAATAATCGAGAAACACGTCAGCAATCATCTCGCCGCCGCCGAAAAACGGAGGCATTTCTCTCAGCAAGTCCAGTTTACCGTACAGAAAACCGATACCAGTCGGAGCGCACATTTTGTGACCGGAAGCAACCAGCCAATCGCAATCTATTGCTTGCACGTCTACCATCATGTGAGGCACGCTTTGGCAAGCATCAATTAAAACTTTCGCGCCGAAATTGTGGGCAATTTCGCAGATTTCTTTGACGGGACTGATGCAGCCTAAAGTATTAGAAACGTGAACGGTTGACACCAACTTAGTTTTATGGGAAATCAGCGTTTTAAACTGTTCCAAATCAAACTCGTTAGTTTCCGTTAACTCGACAAACTTCAGCACGGCCCCGGTTCTTTGAGCAATCATTTGCCAGGGAACGAGATTGCTGTGGTGTTCCATTACCGACAGGATAATTTCATCTCCGGCTTGCAGATTGCTCAAGCCCCAAGAATAAGCAACCAAATTAATCGCTTCGGTGGCGTTGCGAGTGTAAACAATTTCTTGCCGCGACGCCGCATTTACAAACGCAGCAACTTTATCTCTAGCAGATTCGTAAGCATCAGTCGCTTTGGCGCTGAGAGTGTGAGCGCCGCGGTGTACGTTTGCATTGTATTGTTCGTAGTAATCGCGCCAAGCGTTGAGCACAGCTAGGGGTTTTTGAGAAGTAGCTGCATTGTCTAAATAAATTAGCGGTTTACCGTTAACTTTCTCATTCAATATTGGGAAGTCGCCGCGAACTTTTGATGCAAGTGTTTTTTCTTGAATAAGTGTCATAAATTTCAGAAGTTAGTATTGTTGTGGAACAGGCTTCTAGCCTGTTGCTAATTCTGGGCGGGCTAGAAGCCCACCCCACCAGAACATTGATGTTTGTGGAACAGGCTTCTAGCCTGTTGCTGATTCTGGGCGGGCTAGAAGCCCACCCCACAAGAACATTGATGTTTGTGGAACAGGCTTCTAGCCTGTTGCTGATTCTGGGCGGGCTAGAAGCCCACCCCACAAGAAC
>NZ_JAUBRP010000023.1:39497-86588 GCF_036701935.1 Microcoleus sp. M2_D5
ATTGATGTTTGTGGAACAGGCTTCTAGCCTGTTGCTGATTCCTTTATCCTTGAATAGCCACACAGGTAGAAAGCATTTTTGCCACACCTGCAATTGGCAACAGATTGAGCATTTCCGCCGCAAAAGCATCTATCAGTAAATAGCGGCTTCTTTCTAAATCCAAACCGCGACTTTGCAAGTAGAAAAGTTCATCATCTTCTAATTGGCTGACAGTTGCACCGTGGGAACATTTAACGTTGTCGGCGACAATTTCTAACTGCGGTTTGGTATCTACGCGAGCTCTCGGCGACAGCAACAAGTTTCGGCTCAACTGTCCGGCATCTGTCAATTGTGCGGCTTTGCGAACGAAAACTTTGCCGTTAAATACAGCACGTGCTTTGTTGCCAACAATGCACTTGTGAAGTTGGCGACTTGTACCGTGAGGGTGATTGAAATCGATTACACTGTGAGTGTCAGATAACTGTTCCCCAAAGGCTACGCTTAAACCATTTAGAGTTGTTTCAGTGGCTTCGCCGCGCTGAAATACTTCTAAATTGTGCCGCGATATTTTGCCTCCCAAGCTGATAGCATGACAAGTATAACGGCTATTGCGAGATTGTTCGATCGCACTTTTGCCGATATGAACAACCTCCCCACCTTCCCGCTGCAGCCGAACGTGATTCACAGTGGCATTTTCGCCGACAACAACATCCGTTACAGCATTCGTAAATGCAGCGACATTACCGATAGTTGCGTAATCCTCAACCACCGTGACATTGCTTCCAGGCTCAGCTATGACCGAGCAGTGCGGCTGGGACATCGTGCCAGATGCACCGGGCGCTGTCAGGAACAGCAAGTGAATCGGAAGTTCAAGAGACATATTGGCCGGCACGAACACCACCGCAGAATCGACCAAACCCGCCATATTCAGCGCGGTAAACACCTCGGTTTGCTGTCTGTGCTTGCTCAAAACATCGCTGATGCGCCCTTGATATTTTTCGGGTACATTAGATAGATTACCTGCGTAAAAGTCGATCGGCAAATTCGGCAAATTCACCGTTGATAAATGCGGCGCGTAAAAACCATTGACAAAGACCAATCTTAATGGTAAATCCGCCTTATCTTTCACCGGCATCGTAATATCAGACAGCTTAATTTCTGGCTGATTGCTTTCCGGTAAATGCGACGGAATTTGCAACAGCGGCGACAAATCAGTAAAACGCCATTCTTCATCCTTCACAGTCGGAAAATGAGAAGAAAGTACGTATTGAGCCGCAATGTCGCGCAAATCATCCAACCCGTAAACAGAACTTTTGAGATGAGCAGCGCCCAACTTTTCGCACTGATTCACCAAACCAGCCAAAAACATTTCTCTAGTAGCAACTTGCGTATTCATCATCGCGCGCCTACTCCTGCTGCTTCCTCTTCCACAACCCAGTCATAACCGCGCTCTTCCAATTCCAGGGCCAACTCTTTCGGGCCAGTCAAGATAATTCGGCCGGCTTCCATGACGTGAATAAAATCAGGAATAATGTAATTCAGCAACCGCTGATAGTGAGTAATCACCAACATCGAATTTTCAGCAGTTGACAACTGATTCACACCGCCGGCGACAATCTTGAGAGCATCGATATCCAAACCAGAATCAGTTTCGTCCAAAATAGCTAATTTCGGTTCCAACAGCGCCATTTGCAAAATTTCATTCCGCTTTTTCTCGCCACCGGAAAAACCCTCATTAACGCTGCGCCCTAAAAAAGAATCATTCATCTTGACAATATCCAGCTTGTCCTCGATTAAATCTTGGAAATCAAAAGCATCCAATTCTTCCAAGCCCCGATGTTTGCGGTGAGAATTGTAAGCCACGCGCAAAAAATCCAGATTGCTAACGCCGGGAATTTCTAAAGGATATTGGAAAGCTAGGAACACGCCAGCTAAAGAGCGTTCTTCCGGCGCTAATGCCAGCAAATTTTGACCCATAAAAGTAACTTCTCCGCCCGTTACCGTATAAGCAGGATGGCCGGCTAATATCTTGGATAAAGTGCTTTTTCCCGAACCGTTCGGGCCCATAATCGCGTGAA
The DNA here is from genome assembly GCF_036701935.1 of Microcoleus sp. M2_D5. Taxonomy (NCBI): domain Bacteria; kingdom Bacillati; phylum Cyanobacteriota; class Cyanophyceae; order Oscillatoriales; family Microcoleaceae; genus Microcoleus; species Microcoleus sp. M2_D5. The sequence continues at coordinate 41,555 of NZ_JAUBRP010000023.1, forward strand.
TTTCACCCGATTTAATTTCTAGGTTCAAACCCTTCAGGATTTGGGTATCTTCCACATTTGCAGTTAAATCGCGGACGGATAGCACCACTTGACTATTTTCTACAATCATCTATTTTTGTCCTTTTCCTCAATGCACTTTACAGTTTTTTTTCTCGTTCCTAGCCTGTACCCATTGGTGACAATTTAACGTTAAACCGATAGTCCGCCAGGGAATGAATTCCCTGTCTCAGAGCTTAAGTCCTCGCTATGAGGACTGAGAAGAAAACTTTTAAACTCATTAGTCCTCTTGAGAGGACTTTAGCTATTAGCCAGGGAATTCATTCCCTGGCGGACGGTGGGATTAAGTTGTCCCCGATGAACTCGGCCTGGAAGGGTTTCTCGCCCACAAAAATTATCCGACACTTCCTTCCAGTTTCAGACTCAACAACTTGTCAGCTTCCGCCGCAAATTCCATCGGTAACTGATTGAAAACATCTTTACAGAAACCGCTAATCATCATCGAAATAGCATTTTCTGCGGAAATTCCCCGCTGTGCGAAGAAGAACAATTGCTCTTCCCCTATCTTAGAAGTAGAAGCTTCGTGTTCCACTTTAGCAGTGTGGTTCTGCACTTGAATGTAAGGGAAAGTATTGGCTTGAGCGTTGTCGCCAATCAGCATCGAATCGCACTGAGAGTAATTGCGAGAGCCTTTAGCGTTCGGCCCCATTTTCACCAAGCCGCGATAGCTGTTGGATGAATTTCCGGCAGAAATTCCCTTAGAAATAATCGTGCTGCGAGTATTTTTACCAATGTGGATCATTTTTGTGCCGGTGTCAGCTTGCTGTTTGTTATTTGTCAGCGCTACTGAGTAGAATTCGCCCACCGAGTTGTCGCCGACTAAGACGCAACTGGGATATTTCCAAGTAATCGCGGAACCGGTTTCTACTTGTGTCCAAGAAATCTTAGAATTGACTCCTTGACACAAACCCCGTTTCGTCACGAAGTTGTAAATGCCGCCTTTGCCGTTGGCGTCGCCGGCGTACCAGTTTTGCACTGTGGAGTATTTGATATCGGCATTGTCCATTGTTACCAATTCCACTACGGCGGCGTGCAGTTGATTGGTGTCAAACATCGGCGCGGTGCAGCCTTCTAGGTAAGACACAGAACTGTTTTCTTCTGCAACAATTAGGGTGCGCTCGAACTGGCCGGAATCTCCGTTGTTGATGCGGAAATAGGTGGACAATTCCATCGGGCATTTGACGCCTTTGGGAATGTAAACAAAGGAACCGTCGCTGAATACGGCGGAGTTGAGGGCTGCGAAAAAGTTGTCGCCGACTGGTACGACGCTGCCGAGATATTTTTCTATTAGTTCGGGATAATCTTTGACGGCTTCTGAGATGGAACAGAAAATAACGCCATCTTTGGCTAACTTTTCTCTAAATGTTGTGGCAATTGAAACGCTGTCGAAAACTGCATCGACGGCGACATTTCCGAGCCGTTTTTGTTCGGAGAGGGGAATGCCGAGTTTCTCGAAGGTTTCTAGGAGTGTCGGGTCTACTTCGTCCAAACTGTTGAGCTTTTTGGGCTTTTGTTTGGGCGCGGAATAGTAGATAATTTTTTGGTAGTCGATCGCGGGATAGTTGACGTGGGGCCAGGTGGGCTCGGTCATTGTCAGCCACTTGCGGTATGCTTTGAGGCGGAATTGCAGCATGAATTCCGGTTCGTTTTTCTTGGATGAAATCAGGCGGACTACATCTTCGCTTAAGCCGCGGGGGATGGTGTCTGACTCGATGTCGGTGACGAAACCGTATTTATACGGCTGGTTGACTAGGGTTGTGACTGTAGAGCTCATTAATTTTGCGCTTTCGAGTGTTCTGGATATGTCTCTCAAAGATGGCAGACGCGGAACTGTCGGGGGCCCGGCGAGTTCTGGGGGCTGCTGCAAGGAAGTTAAACAACAGATTTGTTGCTTTAGTATATTTTAAGCTACATTAACAACAGTGATATTGTCAAAGTCAAATTAATAATTTTTTGTGAAGATGATGGAGACTACTCAGCAGACTTCCACGAAACAAGACATCCTGCAATATTTGCTCAAGGGGGGGCAGGGGACGGCTATTGAGTTGGCGGAGTCTTTGGATATCAGTCCGCAGGCGATTCGCCGTCACTTGAAGGATTTGGAAGGGGAGGGGCTGATTCAGTATCAGTCGGTTCAGGCTGGGATGGGGCGGCCGCAGCACATTTATGAGCTTACCAGTTTGGGGCGCGATCGATTCCCGAATCGTTACGGTGATTTTGCTGTCTCTTTCTTGGATACTTTGGCGGAAACCGTCGGCCGCGAGCAAGTGATTACTATCCTGCGAAAACAGTGGCAGCGCAAGGCGACGGAGTATCGGCGGCTGGTGGGTGCGGGTTCGCTGCAAGAGAGGGTGACTAAGTTAATGGAACTCCGCAGGGCTGAAGGTTATATGGCTGAGTGTTATCCTGTAGAATCTGTAGAGGTTGGGATGTGCGATCGCGCCCGATCGGGCGATCGATTTGTGTTGATGGAACACAACTGCGCGATTTCTAATGTTGCTGAAACTTTTCCGAGTGTCTGCGGTAATGAGTTGGAAATGTTTGCGGCGGTTTTGCCGGATTGTATTGTGGAGCGAACTCACTGGATTATTGATGGGGAACACCGCTGCGGTTATTTGATTGCCAGAAGGAAGGAAGAAGTTCGGCAACAGGCAATGTACGGGATTTAAGGGATGTCACGCATGGAAGTTCGACAACGGATGAGTGTAAGGGATGTCGCGGATGTCAGGGATTACCAATTACCGATTACCGATTAGCAATTACCAATTTTTAATATATGGAACCGCTAGCAGATTTTTTAAAGCCCGAAGAGTGTGCCGAAGTTGATATGGCGCTGCTGTCGTCGAAGGAAAAGTTTTCGGCGCGGGTGGCAATTTATGCTTTGAGGGTGCTCAACCAAATTGCTGGGGAGACTGGGAAGCCGGTGGCCCAGGTGACAAATGGACAGGTGATGGATTGGATTAAGAATGATGAGAGTATTAAAGGGTCGATCGAACTTGATGCTAGTTTTGAAAACTTTTTTACGAATTTGGTAATTGCGTCTTTGCGGCCGTTGAGGCAAATTGCGACAGAAGCTGAAAGCCCGATCGAACAATTAACAGTTAAGCAGGTCGTGGCGTGGTTTGTGAAGGACGGGAAGATTCGCAGAGAACAGGGTGTCGATGCGGCGTTTTTGGATTTGTGAGCTAAAGGTCGATCGACCCCACTGGCAAATAATACGTCAAACTCGGCGATTGGGGGCAGTTTCGGGCGAGGGAAAAAAAGTTTTGACTTTGGGGTTGACAGACTAGGGAAAACTTGATAAGGTAATTAAGTCGAGCGAAAGAGATGCAGCGCATCAAGCTTAAGATAAAGCTAAACGCAGACACAGGATTAAAAGTTTTCAAAGCTTTCCTGGTGCTTATGATGTAATGGAACCACTCCGATCCATCCCGAACTCGGTTGTTAAACGTTGCTATGGCGAAGATACTCGGCGGGTCACTGCCCGGTAAAATAGCTCAGTGCCAGGTTAATCATAAATTAAAGCTCTTTTCCCGCAACAAAGGAAAAGGGCTTTAGTTTTTTGGTGAGTTATTAGTCATTCTCTTTATGGCTTGGCGCTTGAAACCGCTACTAAACAAACGAAGTCCGCCTCCGCGGACTAAAGAATAAAGAGGTTATTAAATCAGAACTTGGTAAGCTGTTGCACATTTAAACTGTGATACAAGCATTACCCTTATTTTTGATTTTGCGACCCCATTTAATTATTAATTGCCCTTCATTTAAGAGGCGGTGCAATAAATAATCTAGCTCTTCAATAGATGTAAAAAGTCGATTGGCAATATATTCTTTTGCCGAATGCCATACTAATTCAATTAAGTTATAGTCGGGGCTGTATTCGGGGAGGAATTCTGAATAAAGGTTAGGCATTTCTGTTTCAATTATTTTTAGGTACTCTTGTTTCTTGTGAAAACTAGCATTATCCAGAATAATCACTATTTTAGCTTTTTTTTCAGCAAATTATGAGGCTTGATTACCTGCTGATACCCATTCATTAATTAGCTATTCATAAAACAGTTTGAGCAATTGATTAAAATTATATGAATTGCCTTTCTTTAGGAACTCTATCCATATTTTTTTAGCAAATTTTCTCACTCCTCCCATTACATTAACTCTGCCTTTCATTCGGTCTCCTCTGACCTTTTTTCGGCTGCGTTTTTTACACCAGTTCTTTCTTCTGGTGACTTTTAAACTAAATCCACTCTCGTCCCAAAACCATACCTGTAATCGTTCTGGCGTTGATTTTTCTATTTTTAAATATTCGGCTATCTTTATTTTAAATGCTGTTTTTTTTTCAGGATTTCTCTTGGACTCTAGGCTATACTTAGCCCAGATGTAAACATACTTTTTTTTCTTTAATATCCTCCGAACTTGTCCTCCAATTAATTTTATTCCTGTGGATTGCTCTAAGTATGTTGCTAATCTCTGCGCTGTCCATTGTCCAAAATCATATCCTAATTCTTGAGGGTATTTTTTAATGATTTCTAATAATATCTCTATATATTTATCTGTGGCATTTTTATGATTTCCCTTCATTCTCTCATCTATTAGACTTTCTAAATTGTCGGGGTCTCCCTTCATACACCAATAAGATACTTTATTGACTGAACAACCCAAAAAATCAGCGATTTTAGATTGTATTTTTCCGTCATTGAGCAATAATAAAATCAGAATTATGTCTCTAATATTTGCTTTTTCTTCCTCTCTTAAGGCTTTTTGTAGTTTCTCTATTTGTTAGGGATTGAGATAGTTTTTAGCTGGCATTTTTGTATAAATTGACTAAACTCATTTTTTATTATACCCTATTTAAAGGCACAACAGCTTAGCAGCTTATCAAGGCTTCTTTTGCCTCGTTCGATAGTTGTTTTAAGTGGGAAAGTTTCTCTATTCCTTTATCTAATGTCTATCTCGTCTTCTTGTCAAGGGGGTTGAGCAACTACCTTTTAACTTTGAGAGGGGAGTTTTATTTCTTTCGTGGGTAACAAGAGTTACATCGGTCAGTTTGCTAATTGCTGGGAAAATTTTCTAAGCTGTTGCACATTTAAACTGTGAACTAAAATTTGATAAAGTTCTTGTGGGGAGTAGGGGTTGGGCTTATAGCCCGCACAAAAAATACGATTTAGATGCAGAACAGCTTACCCTAACAAAGGTACAGATTCCGCATCGGGGTTGTACTGCTCTACAATTAATAAAATTTTTAATTTTTGGTTGTTCATTGGTTGGATACCTTTGTTTATAAATCGATCTTTGTAAGTTTAGTTTTGAAGAAATTACTCGATCGGTTGCAGGTTTTTTGAGGTTCCGGTGTCGGGTGTAGAGGTTGGGGAGAAAACCCGCCTCTACACAGGACTCGGAATTACAGGGGAGAAGTACGTTCCAGAAAAAACCTGTTAAGTTGATGGTGGCTAACCTACTTAGTAGACTTAGCACTAATTCTAACTTGCTCCATTGATGGGCTTGATCTCTTGTATTCGATCAAGTTGCTGCGCTGTCCTAGCAAGCGACGCTGATGAAACTGAATCTGACCTTGCAATTGGGGAAATCTCCCGATCGCACAAGATATAGCATAAAGACCAGAATCCTTGGCTGACAAATTCCGCTGCAGCATCCGGCGGTAAATTCGGTAGGTAAGTATCGGGTAGCCGGCGAGCAACCACAGGCTCCACCCGTGGGTGAACCAGGCTGTGCCCAATGCTAGCACAGGCAGAACGAATCCCCAGAACCATATGCTGGTGGTCTCTTTGACCCAGTGGCGATCGGGGGTGTTTCCGTGCAGCCAGGAACCCTCGGCGTAGGCGTGACCGGCTCTTTGAGAACGTTTCCACCACTGGGTAAAACTTGTCATTTGGGCGTCGTGCAGGGTCATTTCTGCATCTAAGCGCTCGATTTTCCAGCCGTTTTGACGCAGCCGCACGCAGAGTTCCGGTTCTTCGCCAGCAATGAGTGCAGGGTTGAAACCGCCGACTTGCTCGAACGCCGCGACGCGCATCATTGAGTCGCCGCCGCAGGCTTTGGCTTCGCCGACAGGCGTGTCCCACTCGATGTCGCAGAGTCGGTTGTATGCTGTGGCGTTGGGAAATCTTTCGCGCCGGCGCCCGCACACCACGGCTACGTCGGGTTTGGCTGTGAGTTCTTGCTGGGCGAGTTCGATCCATCCGTCAACCAATTCGCAGTCGCCGTCTACAAATTGGACAAATTCGATGTCTGGTGATAGTTTCAGCAAGCGAGCAAAGCCTTCGTTTCTGGCGCGTGCTGCAGTAAACGGTATAGATAAGTTTAGTTCTACTGTATCGGCTCCGATCGATCGGGCTAACTCTAGGCTACCGTCTGTCGATCCGGAATCGACATACACGACGCGGGCAACTTTGTCTGTGACCGATACTAGGCACTGGCGCAGGCGCGGCCCTTCATTGCGTCCGATCGCCACTAATCCAACTTGTTTCAAGTCTTACCTCTTAAATTCCACTCGCGAGCTGTTATTTTAATATTTTAGCGACACTCAAGGTAAGTTCACAATATCTTTATATTGTAACTTCTATGGAGCTACGCTTTTCGGTGTTAGACTGCCTCTAGCTTATTCAATTCTTCTGGAGTCAACACCATCGGCAAAACTAATCAGAAAAGCAAGCTAATAGCCTCGCCAGAAAGTTATCAAAGTTGACTAATCCATAAGTTTGCCGCTTCATCAACTTGTTGATTCGGTTGTTAATTCCGGCTTTACAGAGCCTAGTATTTCAAACAATTCATAGTTTTTATAAAAATTAAATATAAAATCTAAAAATTAGAGGACGTAAAAGCAATTATATATTCACTTACAGGTATTGGTGTGATTATTGAATAAGTTTAAATTTTACACAAATCGTCATAAAAATTATACTTAAAATATGGTAAGTTCATCTAACTTTTTTACAAAAAAGTGAGCTTTTGCATTACTAAATAACTAAAAAAACATTCGGAAAATTATTAAATTCAACCCCTGTGAAGCAGATCAAATCAACACTTTAAGAGTTTATAAGTTTTAAAAATCCGAATAAATTTCACAAGAGATGGGTGTTATATTTTGAGCGTTAGCTGGCAAAGTTTAAAATTTGAAATCAATCATTATCCATTCCCGCTCGATAGCGTTTAATTTTTAAACTTTGTGCCACAAGTTTTTTCTTGTTGCAGTATATTTATGGCTAGACTCCGATTGAAGTGCAAAATTTTCGGGATAGTTCTGTTTCCGAATCCAGCTTTTATATTCACACAATGTAACATCAAGCGTCCAATATAAGCTATTTTTAATGCCCCAGTGACTGCGGATTGCCCCAGCAATTGTCTCAGCATTACTGCTGAAACTACTCGTAAAAACGAGCTTATGTGGTGGTTTTATTCTACAACTTTTGTTCACTAACTATCATGACAACTGTTTTTAATTTCGTCCATAATGCTTGATTGTGCAGGGCTGGTAACTCGGATACATCCACAGTATAGACTTGTTTTTTTCCACTCGATGATGTCCTGCTTCTACTTGTTCACGTTCATAATAATCATACTTTTTTCCTAAATAATCTGCTTATCGAGCTACTTCAAACCACTCTTTCACGGCTTGGTATAGAAGTTGTTGATAGCCTTTGAAAGCTAAAATAATATCTTTTTGTTTCTTAAAAATCAGAGATATTATATTTTTTTGATAACAGCAGACCATCTATAGTTATTACACTTCCGGCAATTTATAACCTTTCTATTAATTCCGGAATCGCTGTCATTCGCTTTTATATTTTAGATTTACTCACGGATAAATTCGCGGGCTTGAGGATTTGAAATTTTAGATATTGGATTGATTCCACGGATAAATCACGTGGCGGATACCATCAATAAATTATCGGTCATTTCCTTATATTTTTTATCTTTTTTTTTGTAAAACCAATTGATGAGATGAAGGCTAGGTTGTAAGTATATATATCGCTTTTTGCTGGTCATTTAGGTCATAATATTGTTTCATTGTTTCGCCATCAATGAAGGGCGATCGCGTTTAGTTCTAATTCCCCGACTCTGGCATTTACCCAAGTCAAAAAACATTCTTGAAACTATTGTGGTTCAATTCTGAAAAATAGCCCACTAAATGTGTCATGAGATGGTATGCCATTCGGTAATTATAGAAAGCTTTTTAAGCATTGATATTTGGCATTAGCTAGGCTTCTATTGCCACCCATCCGTCTGCACCGCGTCTGGACAGCTAGAATCGCAATCGTCGATCTAATATCTTTAAGTAAGTGTTCTTTACTTCTTTCTATTCTTGAATTTTTAGATTGGGAAAAATGCTATATAAAAAGGGTATTTAAAAGATTCATTGAAGGTGGCAATGAATCTGTTTGTTTTTGTTGGGAAGTTACAGCTTTACTAAAACCTCTTGCCATTGATAGCACCAATAAGCTACAATCAACTACATAAAAATTTAGTCGGATTTAATTGTAGCATATTTTGGGTGAAAGTTAAGATGCGTTTACCCTGTCTCAAAAACCCGCCCCGACGGGGATATTATGGTTAATCGATCGGACATGATATCATTGGCTGCGGACTGAAGACTGAAGACTAATAACTAAACCTGAAATCTAAAATCTAAAATCTAAAATTGAGTAGGTGGGCTGGCATGGCTGGAGGTATTTATCTGATTCAGGACGACGACAGGCTGGTAGAAATGATGGAACAGCCCTACGACTCGGAAGACCAGTTACAAGACTTGCTAGTAACTTATCCCAATTTGATCGCGGGAGACCAGATCGATCGGGCGACGGCGCGCAGGTGGCTGTTAATTTCGCGGGAAGCAGCAGTGGCCAGCGATGAGGAAACAGCGGTGCAGTGGTCGCTGGATCATTTGTTTCTCGACCAAAATGCCGTTCCTACTTTGGTGGATGTCCGGCGAACTCCTAATGCCGAACTGCGGCAAAAAGTTTTGGGTCAGTCGATCGACTATGCTGCTAATGCGTTGGTTTACTGGCCTGTCGATTCCATTATTGCTCTGTTTGAAGCTAATTGTCGCGATCGGGGTCGCGATCCCGAACAGATTTTTGAAGAGTTTCTCGGCGCAAATGCTAATGAAGAAAGATTTTGGCAAAAGGTTAAAACTAATTTGCAAGCGGGTAAAGTTCGCTTAGTGTTTGTAGCTGACGAAATTTCCGCTGAAATGCGCCGAGTTGTGGAATTTCTCAACGAACAAATGGACCCGGTTGAAGTTTTGGCCCTGGAAATTAAGCAGTATGTCAGTGAAGACGGTTTGAAAACGCTCGTTCCCAGAGTCATCGGTCAGACAGCGGAAGCACAGCAGAAAAAATCCAGCGCAACGCGCGAAAGAAGGCGCTGGGATGAATCTTCATTTTTTGCGGAAATCAAAGCTAGACGGGGCGCGGACGAGGCGCAAATGGCAAAAGCAATTTACCTTTGGGCAAAAAGTCAAGAACCCGAAGTTCAAATCCACTGGGGAACGGGGGACGCTTACGGCGGTTTCGCGGCTCAATTGCTTCAAAGGGGAAGAAAACCCTATCAGTTATTCACTGTAGATATTGCTGGCAGAATGGAGATTTCTGCTGATAATTACGGTTCTCAGCCGCCGTTTAATGCGGAACATAATTGGCTGGAATTGAGAAGTAAGCTGAGTGCGATCGGTCTGTCGCTACCTATAGAACCGGGCGAGAGAAGGTCGCCGAGTCTGGCTTTGTTTACTTTGCAAGATGAATCTGCACTGAAGCAAGTTATGGAAACTTTTGATTGGGCGATCGAGCAAATTCAAATGTTATAGTCAGCAGTCAGCAGTCAGCAGTCATTAGTCATTAGTCCTTGCTAGTTAATAATTGGTTGCGATCGCCAACAAATAACAAATAACCAATAACAACTAACAACCCACAAATAACCAATAACAACTAACAACTAACAACTGACTAATGACTAATGACTATTGATATCGAATGTTTGCTTGTTTCAAGCGCCGCAATGCTTCTCCCAGGCGATCGCAATCTGCAATTAAACTAATTCTCACATATCCTTCGCCGCCCGGCCCAAAAGCATTGCCGGGAGTCACCACAACACCCGTTTGCTGCAAAACATTCAGGGCAAAATCAGTCGAACTCATGCCCGGAGTGCAGGGAACCCAAAGATACATTGCAGCCAGAGGTTTAGGAATATTCCACCCTAATTCTGCCAATCCTTCCACCATGAAATCCCGGCGAGTCCTGTAACGATTCTGCACTTCGTCCAAGTAACTATCCGGCAATTGCAGTGCTGTTTCTGCTGCTGTTTGCAAAGCGGAAAATATACCGTAATCTAGGTTAGTTTTTAATGTCCGCAAACCCTGAATAATTTTGCTATTTCCTACTACAAAACCGACTCGCCAGCCGGCCATATTGTAGGTTTTGGACATCGTGTGAAATTCGACACCGATTTCTTTCCCGCCGGGAATTTCTAATAAACTTGTCGGTTGATAGCCGTCAAAGGCTAATTCCGCATAACACAAATCGTGAACCAGCAAAATTTGATGTTTGTGTGCGAAAGCAACAATATCTTTGTAAAATTCGCGGGGTGCAGTTGCTCCAGTCGGATTGCTGGGATAATTAAAGTAGAGTATTTTGGCTTGTTCGGCTACGCTGTCGGGAATGTCGGCTAAGTCAATTACCCAGTCGTTTTCTGGTTTGAGAATGATGTTGTGAACTTTTGCACCGGCGATTATTGGCCCGCGAAATAAGACGGGATAAGCAGGACTTGGTACTAATATTAAGTCGCCGGGATTTATGTAGGCGATCGCAAAATGTGCTAAACCTTCTTTAGAACCTAACAGAGGCAATGCTTCGCTTTCTGAATCGAGTTCAACGTTGTAGCGGCGGCTGTACCATTTAGTAATAGTACGGCGGAAACTGGCAGTTCCTTCAAAGGGTGGATAGCCGTGATTGGCAGTATTTTGGATGGCTGCGACAGCGGCTTCTACTACTGGTTGAGGAGTGGCACCGTCGGGGTTTCCCATTCCTAAGTCTATTAAATCGAGTCCTTGTTCGCGGGCGCGGGCTTTGAGTTCGTCGAGACGGGCAAATACGTAGGGCGGTAGTTTTTGCAACCTGTCAGCAGGGCTAATCCAATCCAAGGTCATTTATTTTGTGTCAGTTGTCAGTTTTCCTGGTTTGTAGTAAGGACTTTCGTCCTTGCTAGCACAGCCTTTTGGGGACTTTAGTCCTTACTACAAACTGTTTTAATTCTTAATCTTTAATTCTCCCACAGGTGCGGTGGTAGAAACCATCGCTGCCATTAATTGTTGGGGAACAACTTTAAAAGGCAGTCGGTGGATGTCGGAATTGGGATTGCAGGCTATGTCGGCGGCGCGCTGCAATTCTGCTATGGTAATGTCTCCGAGTCCCAGACTATCTAAAGTTTGGGGTAATCCTATCTCGGCGTAGAATTTTAGCAGTTGCTGTCTGGCGCTAGCGGCGAGTTGATTGTTTTGCAGCATTTCTTCCAGCCGCAGTTGCACTAAAATGCCGTAGGCGACTTTTTCGCCGTGCAATGTGCCGTGACTTGCTAATAGATGAGTTAGGCCGTTGTGGACGGCGTGGGCGGCGACGGTGCGGCATTGGGCGCCGCCAATTCCGCCGATTACTCCTGCTAGCAATACGGCTGCATCTGTGACTTCTTGCCAGGTTTCGCTACCGGGTTCTTTGAGGGCGGCGGCTGATTTTTGGAATAATATATCGCGCAGTATTCTAGCTTGTTGGACGGCGGAAATTATCAGGGTTTGTTCGGAGTGTCCGCTGCTGACTGATGCTTCGTACCATTTGGCGATCGCATCTCCAATTCCTGCTACTAATGTCCGCTGCGGTGCGGTTTGAATTAAGCCGTAGTCGAGTATTAATAAGTCGGGACATCTGGCTAATGTGACATCGTATTGGAATGCACCTTGTTCTGAATAAATGTTAGAAAGGGCTGTCCAAGCCGCACAGGTGGCTGCTGATGTCGGTATTGTGACGATCGCAATTTTGCACTGATGGGCGACGAGTTTGGCTGCGTCTAAGGCTTTGCCGCCGCCGACACCGATGATGAAATCGGCTTCATGGGTTTGGGCTGCTTCGCGCAGGGTTTCGAGGCTGGTTTCGCTGCAATCCTTGCCGTATGCTGTTTCGGCGGATTTTAACTGCTGCTGTTCGAGGATTGGTTGCAGGTAGGGTTGGGCGGCGGCGAGGGAGTTGCTGCCGCCGACGATTAGCGGCCGCTTTCCGAAACGGGCGATCGCATCTCCGGCTTGTGCGATCGCCGATCGACCTCGCAATACACAGGCGGGAGCAATTGTCAAGGAATAAATTGCAGTTGGGGTGGCGGTTTTAGTGCTTTGGGTTTGAGTCATCGAACCACTGGATAAGTGACGAGAAGGTTGACGCTTTGCAGGATTGCTGGATTTTCTAGGATAACTCTAACCCATGTTGGGCGACATGGTAACTTTTGTAAAGTTTTTATTAAGTATTGTGCGGGTTGGGGGATGGGAGAACCCAGTTGAGGGGCGATCGCTATGATAAATTTAGGAATATAGGCAATTTAAAGGATAGGGCAATGCTGACTAAACAAGATTGGGACTGGTTAGCAGTGTGTTCTCATTATCAAACGGCTGTCACAGTCCAGACACTTCTCAAAGAAGGAAAATCTATGGAAGCAACGGCAGGTTTAGAATCTTTAATTGAAGCAATGGGAAGAACCGAAAAACGAGCATTAAAAAGCCAGTTAATTCGTTTAATGCTTCATATTATTAAATGGAAAAATCAACCTGAAAAACGAACAGCTAGCTGGGCTATTAGCATTCGTTCGGCGCGGCGAGAGATTGAAGAAAGTCAAGAAGAAATGCCTAGTTTAAATCGTGATTTTATTGAGTCTATCTGGGATAAATGTTTTCAAGTTGCGCTGAAAGATGCCGAGGATGAAATGGGTAAAAAATGTCAATTAACCTCACTTGCTTGGTCTGAAGTTTTTGAGGATGAATATAGTTTTGAGAGTTTTTGAATTTTGTTATCCTCCCAGTCTTCGCCATCGAGTGCCGAAAACTCGGTTAATTCAGGATAATTAATAAAATCTTCGGCTGTAGCAGGTATAAATGGTGCTAGTATTTTATGGCGTTCTGCTATTGGCAAACTAGCAATCTCTCTAATTGATAGCTTGAGAGTAGGTTCGGTTATTGACGAACTCTTAGACTCAGAACTTTCGCTAGATAACTGCTTTTTCTGTTCCGCTTTTTGCACGAGAAATTGTGCAAACTCGAGCACTTCTTGTTGTTTCTCCGTTGGCAACAGTCGCAGATTTTCTAACACTGCTTGCTCAAAATTAATTGTTTCTGACATCTCAATTACCTTCCCTAAGTGTTTATCGGTTTATTCTCACGCCGTCAAGTTTTGTAGTTCCCTGTTTGCCAATCCCGCCATAATTTTCATCTTGCCCTCTTACTTCACCCATCACACCGCCAAATCTTGATACTCCCATCATTACTGCCACTAACCAAAGTGTTTCCATCCGGGCTAAAACTGACCGAATTAACCTTGTTTGAATGCCCTGTGAGAGTGCGATTTTCCTGTCCGGTTTTCAGATTCCAAAGCTTGATAGTATTGTCATTACTTCCACTTGCAATAATTGGTCCCTCCGGGCTGATGGCAAGGGAAAAAACCCCGTGTGAATGCCCTGTTAGAGTGCAAATTTCCTGTGTGGTCTTCAGATTCCAAAGTTTGATAGTCTTGTCTCCACTACCACTAGCAAGAATTTGTCCATCCGGGCTGAAGGCGACAGAATAAACTGACTCTGAATGCCCAGTAAAAGTGCAAATTTCCTGTCTGGTTTTCAGACTCCACAGTTTTATAGTTTTGTCCCAACTGCCACTAGCAATATTTTCTCCATCCGGGCTGATAGCGACAGACATAACCAGGTTTGAATGTCCAGTGAGAGTGCGGATTTCCTGTTTGGTTTTCAGATTCCACAGTCGGATAGTATGGTCACCACTGCCGCTAACAAGAGTTTCTCCGTCTGGACTAAAAGCAAGAGACCGAATTAAACCTGAGTGACCCTTGAGAGTGCTAATCTCTTGTCCAGTTTCCAGATTCCACAGCTTAATTTGTTGGTCAGAACTTCCACTAGCTAAAATTTTTCCATGAGGGCTAATGGCAACGCAATAAACCGCACCTGAATCCGCAGAAAAAGTACGAATCAGCTCTCCTGTATGGAGATTCCAAAGTTTGCTACAATTTCCACTGCTGTTACTAGCAAAAGTCTTGCCATCTGGACTAATAACTACGCAATCAACAGATGACATAGCTACGCCATTAAGAGTTTTTACACATTTGAAGGAGTAAGCTTTTCTAATGGTTTTTTCTTGTATTTGTTGTTGGCGTTGAGCTTCAGCTTTGGCAGCTTCTTCTATTTGTTGTTGGCGTTGAGCTTCAGCTTTGGCAGCGTCTTGAGATTGACGTTCAGTCTCTACTTGCTCCATCAGCTTTTTCAACTCCTGTTCATACAGTTCTCGCTGTCGCCCCTGAATATCCTGAAGAATATCAAAATAAGGTTTCACCCATTCTTCTGCCAACCCATTTTGAGCCAATTCATCCTTTAACTTAAATAATAAAGGTTCATAGCCAGGGTCAATATTGAGATAATACAAATCTGCTAAAAATCCCGCCAGCAATTTGTGAATCGCTACAATCAACTGCCGAATCATGCGGAGGGCTTTTTTCTCACTTACCCCAGATGCTAAAAGTCCATCTTTTGCCTCTTCCCAGTCAAAAACTTTGGTAGAAAACAGGGATACTTCCTGATTATTCAGGAATCCCCAAAAGCCGACTCGAAAAGTTACGGCATAGTCGCTGATATCGCTATATAAAATTGTAGTAGGAACCGGAGATAAAATTCGCTGCAAGCGTTCCACATCAATATCACCAATCGACTCAGTGAAATAGTCGCTATAAAACTTAACTGGGCGTAAGACATCCTGTTGAGGATAATGCTGTCTGAGAAAATCTCCCACACTTCTCATCTCAATTGGCAAATCTTCACAGAAGGTTTCCGGGCATCGCTTGCTAATTTTGGGCGGTGATAGTAAGATTAAGAGGCGATGTTGCTGCTGAAGTAAAATCTGTTTAGTTTCCTCTCGATTCAACTTAGAGAACCAAGTATCTTTATCCCAAATCGTTTGAATTTCAGCCAGCTTGACCTGAATATCTTTTGCTTGCAATTCCCGCATCAAATCCCGCTGCAAGGCTGCCAGCTTCACTCTATCCTGCTGTTCCTGTTCCTGCAACTCAATGCGACGCGCTGTTTGTGCTATTGTTAGCTTTAACAATTCCCGATCTCTGGTATCTTTCGCCTTCGCGTATTCCAGCATTTCTTGAGAATAACGCTGTTTTGCTCGCTCTATCTCAGTCGAATCAGATGAGTTATTGGAAGCGGGAATCAGAATATCTCGGTACTTTTGAGAGTTATTGCCGAAGGCTTCTCCTAGTTTGTAGCCGATATTTCTGGCGATGGGTGAAAGCACTGCTGAGATGTAGGGAGCGATAGCGGCGATGATTGTTGGAAGCATAAATCTGGGTGAGGATGCGGTTATTAATAGTGTAGCAGGATGTTAGGAGGTATAATTCGGATGGTTGCCAGATATTCTGCACTTGTTGCTTTTTAGATTTAATTTCATCATTGATAGTCCTAGAGGCAGAAACCGGGTTTTTACGGAAATACTGCATTTGACGCTTGAATACTCGTGAAAAACCCGGTTTCTTTGATATTTATCCGTCCCCGACTAATTAAACTACCTCTAAACGTGCGATAATCTAAAATCTAAAATCTAAAATCTAAAATCGAATGACTGAACAGCCAACCGCCACCTATCGCACCGAAAGCGACTCGATGGGAGACAAACAAATCCCATCTAATGTCTATTATGGCATCCAAACTCTAAGGGCTCTTGAAAATTTCCCGATTAGCGGCATTAAGCCTTTATCAACATACGTTGATGCTTGCATTTTAATTAAAAAAGCAACGGCGATCGCCAATGGCGAACTCGGCTGCATTCCCCAAGACATTAGTCAAGCAATTATCCAAGCAGCAGATGAAATCCTAGCTGGCAAATTGCGCGACCAATTTGTAGTTGATGTCTACCAAGCCGGGGCTGGAACTTCTCATCACATGAATGTTAATGAAGTTCTTTCAAATCGCGCTTTGGAAATTATGGGCGAGGAAAAAGGCAACTACAAGCGCGTCAGTCCTAACGATCATGTAAACTACGGTCAATCGACAAATGATGTGATTCCGACGGCGATTCGGCTCGGCGGATTGTTGGCATTAGAAAAAACTCTGTTTCCGGCTTTGTCGGAGGCCGTAGTCGCCCTAGAAAACAAAGCCGAAGAATTTAAAGATATTGTTAAATCCGGCCGCACTCACCTACAAGATGCCGTACCGGTTCGACTCGGCGACACCTTCGGCGCTTGGGCGCAAATTCTGAAAGAACATACCTTGAGAATTGACAGGGCATCCGATGATTTGACATCCCTGGGATTGGGGGGAAGTGCGGCAGGAACAGGGTTAAACACTCACCCTGAATACTGTCAAAAAGTTGCTGAAATTCTCTCCGAATTAATCGACCAACCCCTGAAACCAGCAAAGCATTTAATGGCTGCTATGCAGAGTATGGCACCATTTGTAAATGTCTCCGGTGCACTGCGAAATCTCGCTCAGGATTGCGTTAAAATATCCCATGACTTGCGTTTGATGGACTCAGGCCCGAAAACGGGTTTGAAAGAAATTCAACTGCCTCCTGTGCAACCTGGTTCGTCAATTATGCCGGGAAAATACAATCCTGTGATGGCAGAAATGACATCGATGGTTTGTTTTCAAGTTATGGGTTACGATAGCGCGATCGCCCTTGCCGCCCAAGCAGGACAATTAGAATTGAACGTGATGATGCCCCTGATTGCCTACAATCTCATTCACAGCATCGAAATTTTGGGCAATACCATCAGCGCTTTGACTGCACAATGCCTCGCCAAAATTGAAGCTAAGGGCGATCGGTGTCTCGCTTACGCAGAAGGCAGTCTTGCCCTCGTTACGGCCCTCAACACTCACATCGGCTATCTCAACGCCGCCGCCGTCGCCAAAGAATCTCTAGAAACGGGCAAATCTTTGCGGCAAATTGTGCTAGAACGGGGTTTAATGAATGCAGAAGACTTGGCAAAAGTTCTAGATTTAGAGAAAATGAGTGCGAGGCCAACATCTTCTGCTAACGTATAGGCGATCGCAGGAATCAGCTAGAAACTAGAAGGCTGAACTCGATTTAATTCTGCCTTCTGCCTTCTGAGTTCTGCTTAATTGCTGTCACAGGTTAAAGTTAAACTATTCAGAATTCATTTTTTTACATTTAATTCTGAATTTTTTTTATAGTCTAAAGTTGGGGAGAAAGATTTATGCGCGCTGGTTCTTTTGCCAAATTAACTCAAGATAAAGAGAACACAACTCAAGTGACATTTCATTATGTGGAAGGTCAGGCTGAAACTTTTACTATTCCGATGCCTGCACAAGAACTGCAAGAAGAACTGCTGAATTTGTTAAATCAACCTTGGTTGACTTTCCATTTAGCCGATCAAACGGTTTTTATCTGCACAGCCAGGGTGGTAAAAGTAGAAGTAAAACCTGCTATCCCTGAACTGCAAGGCCAAGGAATATTCTCTAACTCACTGCGAGTTAGTACCATGCAGCGGGCTGCTGTTGGTAGATTGCCGATGAATAGTTAGGGTTCATTGGTATTGAGATGATTCTTGATAACGCAGGCGCATATCACCCTGGTTAGGGTGTTCCGTGCCTGCGTTACCTTGAGATTAAGCCCAAGTGCATTTAAATTGTCTAGTCAAATTTAATAAAAGTCTGGTGGGGAGTAGGGGTTGGGCACTCTTAGCCCGCCAAAAAAATACAATTTAGATGCCCAACAGCTTAGACATATTGTCAAATAATTTTATGATATAATGAAACATTTTGCTTGAGTTGATTGAATCTCAAATCGTAACTTATTTTCACTCTTGTCTTGCCACAGACAGGATAAGATGCTAGAAAGTTCTGTTGTTATTACACAATAAGTAAATCACGAAAAATCAATCTTATATAAATTTGAAATCTTGTCAATTTCAACGTTGATTTGGTATCAACCTTCAAACTCTCAAAGCAATAGTTAACGCCAAGGGTGAACTTTGCTGTATAAAATAATAAAGACAGAAGAGGACTTCGCACCATCCTCATACCATTTCTCTAAAATCATGCAACAGTAGTTAGTGCTGATTCAATGTAATCCCATCGGGTTATAGATGCTATTGTTCAAAGTGAAAATTTTTCAATAAAAGCGCGGACTTTTTCTTTTATTTCGTCTAAATTGTCATAAATTTCCCAGCTAAATTCTTGTTTTATATGTTGCCATACTCTCTGGATAGGATTCAATTCTGGACTGTATGGTGGTTGAAAAATTAGTAAAATGTTGTCGGGATTTTTGAGGCTGCTAATATGATGAAACCTACCATTATCTAATTAAACAACATTTAATACCAATTAACTATGAAGTTGCACTTAATATAGCTTCAAGGATATAGTCCAAACCACATAGAGAGCAAACTTCTTCATTCGTGAGAGTTTTAATAATTGTATTTACCTGTTATTTGAGTTTATCTAAACTCGAATAATTTTCCCACTAGAGGTTTTTTTTGGTCTGCTCCCACAATCTTTCAATTGGATTTAATTCAGGACTATAGGCAGGTAAATATATTGGCATTACATGGTCAGTAGCGACGTTTATTTCGAGTTAACTTGCGTTTACTGTTCCACTTCATCAGAATATTGTTCGATATCGTTAACCCACTTTTCTCCATCTAAGGCAACACCAAATGTACTCCGTCTTCGATATCTTTTTTTATGTCCTTGACGCCGACATACATATTTTCCTACCTGCTTTTTCTGAAGTTCAGTACCTTTAAATATTGCCAAACTATAGGCTAGTGTCATGAGCAGAATTATGTTAATCAGTCGATTTTATTTTAAGCTAGTTCCTTCCAGATCGTAGCCTCCTGTTTTACAATCTCTAAACATTTCTTCAATGCCCATCCGTTGCTTGTAAGCATCGATAGCTGCCGATAAGGAACCTAAATCTGTGAGAATAAACCATGCTTCATCGACCTTCCATGCTCCCTAGTTTCTTTTCCACTTACAAGCAACATCAAATCCCGTGGGAGGCCCGTGTTTTTCTCACTCTTTTACCTTGAAAATATAAAGAGGTTCCACAGCATGATTCCTAATTCATCTAATCGCTGCCAAACTAAATGCTCTGTTTCGATACAATGATTCCTCTTCAGTCTTAAGCAAAAAGACACACCCTTTTCCTTGAGCCAGTTTCCCAAGTCAACCGAACTTGCATTCACGGTCTCCTAAAACCATAACTTTATATTCTGAAAATAACGGTAAAACTTGCTGTAGATTTGTAGTCTGTTCCTCGAAGTGGCTGCTCCCCAATTTGGGCAACAATGACCAGTCTAATGGAAGCGATCTTCGCTCCCAGATTAAGCTAACCATGAAAAGATTAATAGACCCCCATTGACCGATCTCGATGGCGATTGACAAGGTTTGACCGACAGAGCAATAAGTAGTCAACCAGTAAGTAATTAATGGAAACCAAATTAATTCGATTGTTAAATTCGGTAAATCCAAAAATCTTTGTAATTTCCGTCGCCAACTTTCGGCTGTAATTAGACAGGGAAATACTCGGGAGAGCCGCTCTAATCTCACTTGTTTTTCTGATTGCGTCAAGGATGGCAAAATTGTCATCACCAAAAACTGAGATGGCGTCAGGTATTTTTGTAAGTGAGTCTGGTAGAATCTTAGTATCATTATTTTTTTGGATAGGCAAGCGTGTCACAACTCTGCTGCCTATCTTTTTTTACCACAAGTAGGTTTAATCCTGACTAGCTATGGGTTTGGGGTGGGTTGTCACCCCCCGATAGCTCAAACAGCTCGCTTAGGCATCGACAGCAGCGTTGTATTTAGTGGCTGGCTGTCTCAGGGGGAGTGCGCCCTCAAAATGCAACAAGCTCATGCAATGGTTTTCCCCAGTGTGCGGGAATGCGGCCCGGCAGTGGTGATGGAGGCAATGGCAGTGGGCTGGCCCGTCATAGCAACGAACTGGGGCGGCCCGGCAGATTAGGAATGAGAATTAAATAACTTACAATGCGTGATGGTTCTTGTGGGATGGGCGTCCCGCCCGTCCAGAAAGGGCGGGCTATAAGCCCAACCCCTACTCCCCACTTTCAAGAGTGTAAATTATTTAATTCGCGATCCTTATCTGAATTCCACTTGCGGTATTTTAGTAGAACCCGCTTCCAGAGAAGGTGTTTGTCAAGGGACTGACAGATGCGATGCTAAAGCTGGCTCATTCACCAGAATTGCCGCTGAGTATGGGTTGTGCGGGACGGGAACGAGTCCGGCAGCATTTTGATTGGGAACGCAAAGTCGATAGAATACTTGAAATTTATCAACAAAAGATCGACGATTGTCCGAAGCATTAGGAAGCAGACCATTAAAGCATAAAGCAGCAGCTTTCAACCTGAAAGCTGCTGCTTGGGGGTGCTAAAAAAGTATGTGGCAGTCTAAAGACCCCCCTCTACATCCTAGCGATCTAAAAACGGGTTAACCCGTTTGTTTGGTTAACCCGCGAGCTTGGAAACATGCAGATCAATTAGTTTTGCACTACCAGCTTAACGTTGGCATTTTGCAAACCGCGCTGCTTGACTGCGGCCAAGGTCTTGTTGACTGCGTACTTCTGGTTGATGGAGTTGATTAACTCAGTTTGATTGTGCTTTTTGGCGACGCCCCAGAGGTCGGCAATCAGGTCAAAAGAACCGTCGCTATTGCGAGACCAACCCAGGTCATATTCGCCTTCGAGAATCGCCACGATGTCGGAGCGAACGCGCTGACCGTTATAGCCACGAACATCAGCTTCTGACTTGACTGAAATGCCCAAGTCGCGCAGCGAAGCTTTCAGGATTTCGGCATCGGTGATTTTGGTACGCAGTGTGCTAAAGTGAGACATTGGATTTCCTCCTAATACAACTGAGAGAGAAACAACAACGGTCTGGATTTAACGGTGCCGCTTGGCGGCTCTTGAATCGAACTGCTAGCTGTTGCTAGCCTTTGCTCCTGTTTGGACCAGGAGAAAGCTTTTAGAATTCCATTCGCTGGTATTCAGCGACGGAAGACGCAGCGGGCCGTGCACGCTGTCTAGCCCAATCTCGCAGGGCGGTGACCTGTTCGGTCATTGTTTTAGACAGTGGCATTGTGGATTTAATGGCCGCGATGATGTCTAGCTGCGTAAACTCTCGATCTTGAGCGAAGGCTTCGTACATGGCTGCTACTAGCGCTTGCTCAATCTCTGCACCTGAAAAGCCGTCGGAAACATTGGAAAGTTGCTCTAAATCGAAGCGAGTAATTTCCCGACGCCGCTTTGACAGGTGAATCTTAAATATATCTTGGCGTTCTTCTTTGGTAGGCAGATCGACAAAGAAGAGTTCGTCGAATCGGCCTTTCCTCAAGAATTCTCCCGGCAACCGCTCGATTCGGTTGGCTGTTGCCATTACGAAGACTGGGGAAGTCTTTTCTTGCATCCAAGTGAGGAAGGAACCGAAAATCCGGCTGGAGGTGCCTCCGTCTGAGTCAGCCGAACCAGTGCCTCCTGCAAAGGCTTTGTCTAGTTCGTCGATGAAGAGGATGGCTGGAGAGATGGATTCTGCGGTTTTGAGGGCATTGCGGAGGTTGGCTTCCGATCGACCCACCATCGAGCCGTCGTAGACTCTACCCATATCTAGCCTCAGCAGGGGCAGTCCCCAGAGGCGGGAGGTGGTCTTGGCAATCAGCGATTTTCCGCATCCCGGTACGCCGAGAATTAACATCCCTTTCGGTTGGGGCAGGCCGTATTCTCTCGCCCTTTCTGTAAAGGCGTTGGAACGCTGTCTCAGCCACCGCTTCAGCTCTTCTAAACCGCCGACTGCATCCAGGGTTTCGTCTTCTTCAATGAACTCTAGAATGCCGTTGCGCCGAATTAATTGCTTTTTCTCCGAAAGAACTATGTCTACTTCTTCTTCTGTGAGGCGCCCAGTCGAAACTTGGGCTTTGCGATAAACTTTTTCAGCTTCGTCCTTAGTCAATCCCAAGGCTGCTTTTAAAAGTTTTTCTCGCCCTTCTGTGGTAATGCGTCGCGATTTCGTTTGCTCCAACTGACCAGACAATACTTGGTTTAGTTCTTTCATGTCTGGCAACGCGAAGTCTAATACCACTACTTCCTTTTCTAGCTCGATCGGAATTTGCTGCAAAGGAGACATCAGTATAATTGTCTTTTGCGTTCCTTTGAAGTTGGCGATCGCATCTCGCAACCACCTCGTTACCGGAGGAGAATCTATAAAAGGATGCAAATCTTTGAAAATGTAGATGCTAGCGTTACTGTTGGGTTCTCGCTGCCTGATCACCCATTCAATTGCTGCCTCTGGCGAGACGGTGTTGTGTTGGGTGGTGGTGCGGGGTTGACCGTACTCCACAATGCCGTGAGTTACAGTCCAGATAAATACTCGTCGCTGTGGTTTGGCTTGAGCTATTGTCGAAATTGCTTGCTCACACCGCTCTTCCTCGGATGTCACGAGGTAGATCAGAGGATATTGAGCTTGGATTAGAATACTGATCTCTTCTTGCATAGTCCTCGACCCACTAGAGACGGTGCTATCTTTGCTGAATCTCCATGCTGCCCTTGGCCCTCTTACTGAAAATTTCAGTTTTAGCTTTTTGGGGAAGCAAGGCATTCTTAGCAGGGAACCAATTCTTCCTCTCCCGGTTTGGCCGTGCTGGCGCTGACGCCCGACACCTGCTTGACTGGAAGATCCTGCTCAGCCAATACGCTCGGCTGACTTGTTACGGATGCCAGTTCTCCATCTCGCATTACTAACGAACCCGTGCATTCTGGACAGTTGTATACCCGATGGGTTTGTCCGTAGGAGGCTTCTACTTCGTCAACCAGTTCGGGATTTCCTAGGTAGAAGACAATTGCCCTTTCTGCAATTGATGACATCGGTTCAGTTTCGACTGCGGCTCGGATTTTGAGCTGGCGATGCAGTTCTGGTGGAAGATACAATGTAACTTTTTGCTTTTCTTGCATAGGACAGTGAATTGACTTACCCGGGTATGTATATCAGATTAGTCGCTTAATTCTTTGCTGTCAAGCCTCTATGCTGCTTTAGCGTCATTTTTTAATATTTCGTTACATTTTCGATAAATCTGGGGCCGTTAACAACGAAAAAACTAGGGATGTAGCTGATGAGGCCGAGGTGCAGCGGCAGGTATGGGTAGCGTCAAGGACGATCGACCAACTATAAATATGAAGAATATATATATAGGAGTAGGGCCAACAAATTCTTTGAGTCGCCATCTGGCGTAAGGTGCGCCATCAGCGCCCAGCCCGCTCATGAGTGCGCCGTCATTACTGACAAGTTAAGCTAAAACCCACATTCCGCAGATGTGATGATCTTACTGGTATTTTTCAAAAATCAAAACCATCAAACTTTTTTTAGTCTAACTGTTTTTACTTGAATTTATATTTTTTATGAAAATTAGTAGACAATACCTAAAGTTGAATACCATTTTTTTTTAATAAATTGCGGTTCTTCCTTACTTGGTATGCCAAACTAACAATTAAAGTGCCAAGTAAGCAAACATATATTTTTGTAATTTTTAAAATTACTCAAGCCATAGGCAGAACGTTTTCTTCAATTAAGGTTGTTGTTAATACCTTAAACAATACCACTTTTTGTCCTATTATCAAAGTAAGTAATTATCTCGTCAAACCAATTAGTGATAGTCTTAACAGTATCTGAAAAATATTGTTTAGTTCTTTTCTGGCAGATACCAAATTTCAACAATGCCATCAACCAATTTGTTTTTAGATTTCAAATATTTGTGGAATTTCTTTTTGTAATTTAAACATTTCTGCAAGAGCGGGACACAGTTTTTTAACATCCATTAATTAGATCCTTTGCTTTTTCTTAAAATTCTGTTCCTTCTTTAATAAGAAATATTTACTCTAGCAATTCTCAATCATTATCAAGACTATGATACAATTAATTATATGCAATACTTCATTGTGACAACAAAAACATGAATAACTTACAACTGCCACAAAAAGATAGGAAAAAAGAAATATATTCTTTATAATCTTTCATTAAAAGTGATATCGATGTCAGAGAACTCAAACGAGCAATAGCTGCAAGGATGGCTATCTCAGGTAATATCTACCATGAAATTAGTAAAATTTTGGGTGTAAGTAAGTTTTTTATTGGTTATTGGAAAAAGCAATTTAAAACTAAAGGCATCGACGGACTCAAACTAGGACAGAAAGGGTCAAAAGGGTATTTAACGGCTCGACCAAATACTGAAGTAATCGAGTGGCTAAAGAATAAAGAATCTGGTAATTTAGATGAACTGGTTACTTATTTAGAGCTAAAATTTGGTGTGATATAAATCCAAACAGAGTTACTATGAAGTTTTCGCTATGGCGAAAATTAGTTGAAAAAAAACTCAAAAAACTCATCCTAAATTTGAGTTGTAAAGCTTTTTCATTATTCATAATAGACGTTATCATCGGCTTCTATTGCTACCCATTTTTCTGTACCGGGTCTGGACATTTATAATCGCTATCAATCTAATATATTTGAGCAAAATTTATTTACTTTTTTCTATTCTTGGGTCGTTCAAGTTGGCAAATTTTTCTAAAAGACTGGCATTTAAAATATTCCTTGAAGGCAATGAATATGTTGTTTTTTGGTGGCAGGGCCTTAACCCTGGGGTAAACCCAGGGTTAAGGCTGTAAATTTCCCTCAATTTTTTGTTGCTTGAAAATCTTTTGAAAAGAGCTTTTACGGCTGACAAATATTTGTGCTTTTTTTCTGCTCTGCAGCTTATGCTCGCTTATTAGCTGGTACTATGAAAGGATCGCAAATTTAGTGAGTATGCTTTCATTGGTATATTATTTTTAGTCGAGTCTATTGTACCTCATAACATCTGGAAGTGGTGTAATGCTGATTTTACCGGACACGACTTGATTAACTGGACTTGATATGGACGGAAATCGCTCAACTCAGAAATAGAAAAAATTTTCTATTTCAAAGTCTTTAAATTCTGCTTGTGGGGTTTTGTTTCTAGCTCGCCTAAAATATGCAACTTATATGGCGATTAGGTAATTGGTTTGTGTTAATATGCTAAAATATCAAACAACCACGCGGTAATAATTAGGTGGACAAACTTCAGACAGATATAGAAGCAATTTACTCTAAAATTGAGGAATTGCGCCTGGAACGCCAGCAGCTTAGTATTGCCAATGTTGTCCCATCGGGTAATTCGCCCCAAGCGATCGCCGATGCTTATCGGCGTCACGCCCTGGAAACAGCACAAGTGTCGGCAGAAGTCAAGGGTATAGATGACGCGATCGCGGCTCTGTCTGCTCAACTGAGTCAGAAACAACAGCAGTCGGTAAAGTTGCAAAGAATCACTCCGATCGAGGAGCAAGTTGAAGAAGGAAGATTACTAGCTCAGGGACACGCGGAACGGATTAATGAACTGGCGGCGGAACTGGCGGCGGAAGTGAAGGGACTCAAAGCCATCGCCGACCAAATTAGTCCCAGCTACTGGCAAGTTTATTACAAGCCTTTTATTACTGGTTTTAAGAGTATTTCTGTTCCCTACGTGCGATCGGACGGGGATGTTTGGACTATTGTCAATCGAGTAGTTTAGAGAGGCTGCGGGAGCAGAAATAATCAGCGCTGAAGACAATTTTTTTTTCCTGTCCCTACTCCTCCACGTCAACCTCGGAGCAGTTGCTTAATAGTCCCGACCAATTCTTGAGGGTGAAATGGCTTGGCGATGTAAGCGTCGGCTCCTTGTTTCATTCCCCAATAGCGATCGAACTCTTCGCTTTTGCTCGAACACATTACGACCGGCAAATTTTGGGTTTTAGGGTCGCTTTTGAGCCGGCGACAGACTTCGTAGCCGTTCATCCGGGGCATCACGATATCCAGAACGACTAAATCTGGGCGGTTAGCCTTAATTTGCTCTAGAGCTTCTACGCCATCACTCGCTACCGTGACGTTTAGTCCTCTACCTTTGAGCAAGTCGGCGATCATCTCCCGCAGAGTGACGCTATCATCAACAACCATAACTGTACTCATAGAATAATCCCTACCAAGTTTCTGGGTTGAAACGTTCTCATTAACGTTTACACTAACGTTCACCTTCAAAGGTGTCTTTTCCTGATTGAGATTGCGCTCTGCTAAATGTAGTTTACCCACTTTAGCTGATTTCTCAATCATTTTTTGAGTAATTACCGCAAAATTTAAAGATCCGCGCAATCTCGGTTGACACACGAGGCTATGTCAGTTAGTCTATCATTTTCTTTCTCAAATGGTACTATTATCAAAAAATCAGGGTATAGCTTGGTTGTGCGTTTCCCGTGGAGGATGGCGGCGCTCGGCCGCCTGCATCAACATTTGTCTAATTAGGATTTTTCGTACCTAAAGCCGATAGTTTTTGGTCGTAGAGCGTGTCTAAAACGACCGGGCGTTGGCGGTAGCTGTGACCGGTGTTTTTGCAGCCATTAGCAACGATTCCCAAGACGGAAGCTCCAGAAATTTTTAATTCTTCTAAAACTTTGCGAACTTGCGCTCGGTCTGTTTGCCCAATTTGGACGACCATAATCGTAGCGTCTGTGTGAGCTGCGATCAAGTGGGTGTCTGCCAAGCCTGCTAGTGGCGGGGTGTCATAAATTACTAAGTCAAAAAATGCTTGAAATTGCTCCATCAGATACTGCATTTTTTTGGAAGAAAGAAGCTTGATCGGATCGGGGGGAATTTGGCCTGCGGTGAGTACAAACAAATTTTCTTGGTTCGGCGCTCGTTGAATCGCGTCGTTGAGGCTGATATCTGTGGAGATGGCATCGCCCAGGCCACGCACGTTTGACAGTCCTAACTTAGCGTGCAGTTGGGGGCAACGCAAATCTGCATCTACTAACAATACTCGCTGTCCGACGGCTGCTGCTGTGGCTGCTAGGTGCAAAGCTACTGTAGATTTCCCATCTCCGGTTAAGGCTGAGCCGACTAAGAGCGATCGAATTGCCGTGCCTGCACTCAGCAAGTGAATGTTGGTGTATAGCGATCGAAATGCTTCTAAAAATTGATAGTCCAAGTCGCTCAAAATACTTGGTGCCCCGCTCATCGAACCAGTAGGTCTAGCTTCGACCTGTTCGACTACTTCCACTTTCGAGTTCGATCGAGCCGATGTTAGTTTCCTCTGTCTGGCTGGCGGTCTGCGCTTGACTTTTTTGGTAAACGGAATTACCCCGAGTATTGGCAATCTTGTGGCCATTCTCAGTGATTCTGGAGTGTGGAACACAGTATTTAGTACCTCTACGAGCAAGCCGACTGCTATGCCCAGCAGACTGCTTAAAATTACTGCCAGCACTAACTGTTTTCTGGTTTGTTTGACGGTAGCTGTTATAGGGTTGCCGAATTTGTCTCGCGGAATTTCCGGAGGATTTATCAGCACCCAGGGTATTTGCTCCTGAGCCGCATCAATTCGCAAGGCTTCTCGTTTGGCCAAGAAGTCCGACAAACTCTTAGTAACTACTTGCAGTTCCCGCTGTAAATTGTCGTATTGTCTGGTTGTAACTGAAAAGTTTCTAATTTTTTGGTTGAGAGCATTTTGCAAAGCGGTCATTTCACGATCGCGCGCTTCAATTTCTTTGATTTGGGTCTCTAAATTTCCCATCACCACTTCTTTTGCTTGTTGAGTGGCGGTTAAAATAAGTTCTTCCCGACTTTTTCGCAGCGCTAAAACTGGCAAACTGTCTTCTCTGTACTGAGCTAATTTCATTGACAATTCCGAGTCGATTCTCTGAATTTGACCTAAGAGTCCGCCGTAAGCTTGTCCTTGGGTAATCAGCAGCCCCTGGGGATTATTTTCGTTGAGTAGTTTTTCATAGCTTTGATAGAGGTTTCGCATCCCTTTTAGCTGTACTCTGATTTCTACTTGCTTGTTCCGAATGCTTTGAACTTGTTCTGACAGAGATCTTCCCTCTAGCTGAGGTTCAAACAAGTTGCTCTGCTGCCGCAGTCTTTGGACTTGCAATTGCAGAACTTCTACTCTTTCTCGGAGCTTGGGAAGCTCCGTATCTATAAATTTAATACCTTGATTAATGCCCATCAGCCGTTGCTGCAAGCTGTAGTCTAGATAAGCTTTAGAAATTTTGTCCAATACGCTGTTAATTTTTTTTCTGTCTGCATCTTTGTAGCGAACTTGTAAAATTTTTGTGCCTTGCTGTTTGCCATCTTTCGTGTAGCTGATGCGGTTGATGGACATTTTTGAGCTCAGTTCCGTATAGGTCATTTTGGGATACCACGCTCGCAATTCCTCAAGCACGGGCTGCATCAATTTGGGGCTACGCAAAATCCTAATTTGGGTTTCGTAGTCTACTAAGCTAATTCCTTCTATATTAATTCTTGCTAAGTCGGCAGCTTGGGTGTTGTTTAATTGTTTGGATAGCAAACCTTCAGCAGTGGCTGGTTCTACCAACAGGGAAAAGGAGCCTTCATACTCGACCGTTATGCTTTTAGAAGTGGCGACGATCGCTGTTCCTGCCAGGGCGCTCAAAGCAACGGTGGCTGCTGCCATGACCAAGAAGCGACGGCGCACGACGCCTAAGAGCCAGGACAAGTCTAGCTTTTCTTCTTCTCTCTCCTCAACAAAGTGATCTCTGTAGTTCTGAGCAGATAACTCCGGCAGTTTGCCATTCGATTTGGGTGTGAAGGGTTGGTAATCTTGTCTGCTATCCATATTCAGCCTGGGTATTTTTGAGGTTGATATTTTTGATGTTGATATTTTTGAAGCTGCCAGGTTGCGGCTGGGTAATCTTATTGTTTAGTTTATTCTAGCCTTTGCCAGGAATTATCCACCTCACCCGCAGCCTTCTTACCTGAATAAAAATCGGAGAACGTTTATAAAATTTAACACTCCCGTCGCAGGCCCGACAGGCCCAATTACAGCGTTCATGCGATCGACAAAATTGACGAGACCCCTGCGAGATACGATAATCATGTCGTTGTTGCGAAGTTGAGGATTGGTTTCTTCGTTAATTCCTTGAGTTAAATTGACTTCGATCGTCCGTTTAGTAGCTGTACCGTCGTTATTGAAGCGGACTAGCTCAACTTTATCCCTTCTAGCTCTGGTATTCTCGTAGCCAAAAAATCCTCTGGAAACTAAAGCTTGATTCAGTGTGGCATTAGCTGGGAGCCTCAAGGGATCGAGGGATGTTCTGAGTTCTCCTACTACATAAACGTTAATGCCGACAGGCGCAAAGTTAGTGCTAGCGAGTACGCCAGCTTCTGCTGGGTTAACTATGGTGGCTTTGGGCACAACGATCGTGTCTCCCTCCTGGAGGATCGTATCTTGAGCGCCGTCGCCGGACTCTAGGAACTGCCACAGGTTGACTGGGATAATTTGTTCACCTCTTCTGGTGACGCGCCGCACTTGGATTTGCCGGATGTCGGCATCCGATGTGATGCCACCAGCTAGCTGAATGGCCCGGATGACGGTGGGAAAACCTTCGCGGCTAAGGTCGTTGGTGGTATTGCCGCCGATCACGACGTAAGCCCCGGGGCGGATGACTTGACCAACGATGGAGATCGATCGAGGTTTTTCTGGGGGTGGCGAAAAGTTGGCTGTCGCAAATTGACGAGCTTCTGCTTGGTTGAAGTTGGCAACTGTGGGAATCACGATTGTGTCTCTGTCTTGCAAAATGATGTCTTGAGAGATGTCTCCTTCCTCCAAGAATTTCCACAGGTTGACATTGAGCACTTGATCGGGGCCGTCTCGTTGGGGACGGCGGACGCGGATGTTGCGGATGTCGGCCACACCCGTGACGCCTTCTGCGAGTCTAATCGCTTGGGTGACAGTGGGGTACTGGACACTCGGCGAGGCTCCCGGGCCAGGAGTTAGGGTAATGGTGAAGTTTCCGGGCCTGGTGACTTCTCCGATGACGCCGACGTTGAGGGGGCGAGCAGCGACGAGGCTGACTGTGACTATGGGGTCTTTGAGGACGCGGCGGTAGGCGTTGCGGATGATGTTGGTGGCTTCTACTAAGGTGCGGCCGCGGATGGAGACCAAGCCGATCAGGGGCAGGTTGACTGAACCGTCGGAAAGGACTTCGTAGCCGCGGCTGAGTTCTGGTACTTCGAGTATTTCTACTTGGATGCGATCGCCACCGCCGAGTTTGTAGCTTTCGGGCGCTCTCCTAACGGGCCCAACGGTCTGGGCTTGGTCTGCCCCTAGCGGGATGGGAAGTTGTGCCGGGGTGATCCTGGCATCAGCGAGGACACTCGAAGCAAACAAGACCAGACCCACAACCGACGGGGCTATCTGTCTTGGAAAAGGGGTGTTAACCATAAGCCACCTAATTGTATTGACTATGATTTATATAAGTGTAGCCTTTTTAGTGCTGGGCAAAAAGCTCATTATTTTAAGCGAGCGCCGAAAAAAGGATGCTGTATTTTTGCTCGATCGCTAATTTCTGTGTTAGCGTGGTTGCGGGTTAACGGCTATATTTATATCTATATAGTTTGATCTTGTTTTTGATCTAGGAAAGCAATTATGACTCAACCAGTGTCTAAAGCAAATCTGCTGAAAGAGCTGATTTTAGGTAGTTCTTCATTGACATGGATGCTAATTGCTATACTCGTGATAGCAACTATACTATTATTTCAATTTGCTAGCTATAAAAAAATTGGTTTGGCTTTAGAAACAAGCTTTGCTGGTCTCTATATTTTTATTTCTCCGTTTCTAACACAACCTCCTTTTAATTACTTGCATTTTATTAATTTGAAAGATACATCGGGTGGTATCTTAAAACTAATACCTTATTTTTTTTACCCCTGGGTGGTATTAATTTTAGTCTCAAGGTTGAAAATATTTAAAAATAAATTTATAGAAACTTTTACCAAAGTTTTGACAATGAATTCTTTCTTTTTACTTTATATATTACTTCCATTAATGTCTACATTATGGTCTCTAGTTCCTGAACAAACGCTAAGATCGGGTCTAGCTTTTTCAGGATTTACTGCTTTTGGTTTTTATATTGCAGCGCAATATAAATGGGAGGATTTATCTCGTTTTTGGCGGTGGGGATACACGGCAATCGGTTTGGCAAGTTTTGTAATGAAACCCCCTGGCTCAGGAGATTTTGTCGGCTTAACCCAATCGAAAAATTCTTTGGGGGGAGTCTTAGCTCTCTGTACGGCATTTTGGTATTTGCATTATTCTCAAGGAGCTAAAACTCCGAAAGATCGCTGGATTGCTTTGGGAATGATGTTTTTTTCGTTTTACCTAGTAAGGGCTAATAAATCTGGTTCGGCTCTAGTGATTACTATCATATTAATAATTGCAGTTTCGTCACTAAATTTTCTAAAAGAATTAAGTTTTCAGTGGGCATTTACTGCGATTATATGTTTTTTGGTAATCAGCATAATTATGACTGTTTTCGTAGTAGACAACCTAGAGGACATTATTGTAGGTGGATTAGGCAAAGACTTGACTTTAACTGGGCGGACAGAATTCTGGCCGCAGTTAATTGCTGCGGTAAATCAGCGCCCTTGGTTTGGCTACGGATACGATGGATTTTTTCAACAAGATAAGTTAGGAGCGGGTACTCCGGCTTATTTTATTTATACTCCTAATGGATTTCAACCGAAAAATCCTCACAATGGCGCGATCGGTATCTTGTTAGCCTTCGGTTGGCCCGGATTAATCTTAATGATGACTTCCTTGCTGCTCAATTTAGCTTACGCAGTTCGGTATTTGAGTCGTAGCACCCTGGAAGAAGCCGGAATACCGATTTGTTTTCTAGTGTCTATTATTATAAGCAACATCACAGAAGGTTATATTATAGATATAGCAAATCCTTGGCTGAGTTACGTAATGTTGACGGTTCGACTTGCGATAGATAATGCTAACAATAGTTCCAACAGTAGCACCCGTAACCCTCCAAGGCGTTCTTTAGCTCACACTGTCCATTGAAGTAACCATTGGGCAGATAGTGGGTCAAGTTGGGGAGCATCTCGTATTTGTAAAAACACTTCTTCTGACTCCTTCCTTCTTTCTCTTTCCTTCTGCCTCCTACCTCCAAACTCCAATTTCTAGGTTGGCTGCTTTCATTGAGATGCTCCCTCAAGTTGTGATATGTTGTTGTAGGATCAACCAGTCTAATTTTGCGAGATTGCCGACCCTGCCAGAACCGCGTTTGTGTTTTGTAAAGATTTAAAATATTCTGATGCTAGATAAGTTAACTGCGGTCAGTCAAAGGCTCGGCCCTAGTCTGCGCCAGGTACTCAGCAACATAGCTTGGCTGTTCACTGACCAAATCTTGCAGATGGGTCTAGGTCTGTTTGTAGGCCTTTGGGTGGCTCGCTATCTTGGTCCTACACAATATGGATTGCTCAACTACGCGCTAGCCTTTGTGTCGCTGTTTAGTTCGGTGGCAACGATGGGGTTGGGTACTCTGGTAGTGAGGAATATCGCTCGCGACCCAGAATGCAAAAATGAGACCCTGGGAACTGCCTTCGGACTGCAATTTACTGGTGGCTGCATCACTTTGTTGTTAAGTGTCACGGGGATTGCGCTACTCAAGCCCAACGACACTCTGACTCGGTGGCTGGTAGGTATCATCGCAGCAGGAACTATCTTTAATGCTTTTGAGGCTATCAATTTTTGGTTTCAGTCTCAAATCCAGTCAAAATATACAGTGCTGGCCAAAAATTCGGTATGTTTTTTAGTTGCTGCTGTCAGAATTGGATTAGTGACTATTAAAGCCCCCCTGCTTGCCTTCGCTTGGGTTCGATTGGGAGAGGTGGCATTGGTAGGAATCGCTTATGTATATTTTTATAAGCTTACGGGGAATAAAATTAAGGATTGGCACTTCAGTTGGGAAAGGTGTAAGGAACTGCTATCGGAGAGTTGGCCGATAATATTGTCGGGATTGGCAGTTTATGTGTACTCAAAAACTGATCAGATAATGCTCGGTGCGATGAATAAAAATGCAGAACTTGGCTATTATGCTGCCGCTGTTAAAATTTCCGAAATTTGCGATTTCTTGCCGATGATCATATCCGGTTCTATTTTTCCCAAATTAGCGAATTTGAAAAAGACAAATTATGAAGAATATCTAAATAAATTTCAAATTTACTCGGATATTATGATATTTTTATGGTTGGGAGTTGCCATACCGATATCATTACTTTCTCCCTGGATAGTGCATCTACTTTACGGTGAAAAATATGCACAGTCAGCAGCAGTGCTGGCAATCTATGTTTGGGCGCAATTTGGCAGTAACTTTGGAGTAGCAAGGAGCACATATTTAAACATAGAAGGTCAGTTGCGCTACGGTCTTTATTTGACAGTAGTCGGATCTACTTTAAATGTAGGGTTGAACTTTTTGCTGATTCCTAAGTATGGAGCTTTTGGAGCAACTGCGGCTACTCTGATAACTTATTTTTACGTGATTATATTAGTCAATTTCTTAATTAAGGAATTGCGCCCATTCGCAAATTTTATATGGCGTTCGCTTAACTTATACAAGGCAGCTTGTAGAATCCGAGGATTAGTAAAGTGATTCAAATTAAACCTAAAATCGAACAGCGATCGAATTGCCCCTATTGCGGAACAGAACTTAATCCCAAAAATGTTCTGTGGCAAGGGATACATATTGTTCTGGACTGTAAGTGCGCGGGATGTGGCAGCGAAATAATCGACGAGTTGAAAGTAGGTCATGGAGTCAGAAACTCTGTCCAAGTTGATACAGTCAAAGGTGAAGTTTTTGCAAAAGTTGCTAACATAAAAGAATGGCTAGGCAAACCATTACTCAATTCACTCCAAAATCCTCAATCACAAAAACTTGAGATTGTAAAAGAGATTTTTAAACCAAGCAAGCGGGTAATTATCTTAAATTGTATCGATCATCTTTATGGTCATTCTCTGCTGAAGTTGTTAAATGCACAAAGGCACTTAGAATTCAACTCGGAATGCGGGTTAGTTGTGATAGTTCCTAAGTTTCTCAGGTGGATGGTTCCTGATGAAGTTGCAGAAGTCTGGACAGTACCTATTTCTTTAAAAAATGGTCAAACTTACTATCCCAGTTTCGCCGAGTTTGTAGAGGAAGAAACGAAACGCTTTGATGAAATTTATGTCAGCGAAGCCCATTCTCATCCTAGCCAGTTTGACATCACGCGGTTTACCAGAGTTCCCAAACACCAATTTGAGGAGCCAGAAACAAGAATTACGTTTATTTGGCGGGAAGATCGTTTATTAGTTAACGGTTTGCTGTTCCGAATTCTGAAAAAGCTAAATCAACGAGAAAGGGCATTGCCCTTGCAAAATATAAAAATTCAGCAGTTATTTCAGAAAATTAGATTGCAAGTACCAGAAGCAAAATTTGCAGTAGCTGGTTTGGGGACAAAAACTAAGTTTCCCGAATGGATTGAAGATCGCAGAGTGAATATTTTTAATGAAAAAATTGAAAAAGAAATTTGTCAACTGTATTCACAAAGCCGCTTAGTAATTGGTCTTCACGGCTCTAATATGCTGCTACCTTCGGCTCATGCGGGTATGACAATTGATTTAATAGATGAGCGTTGGGGGAACTTTGCCCAAGATATTTTATACCAAGAACGTGACCCGAGAATGGCTAGTTTTCGCTATAGATTTTTGCCTTATCAGACTAGCAATGATACACTGGCCTACATAGCGGCTGTGATGCTTCAGAAGTGGTTTAATTTTAAATCGCAGATGACTGCTGAGCTTGTTAATTCAGATGTTGAAGACTACTAGAAAAAGTAAAGTCGCATAAATGTTCAACTACCAAATCCAAACACCCGTCGCTTTTATCATCTTCAAACGTCCAGATACAACGGCTAAAGTATTTGAGGCAATTCGTCAGGCAAAACCTCCCAAATTGCTAGTAATTGCTGACGGCCCACGTCCAGATAGGCCTGGAGAAGATCGAGAATGTGCTGCCACCAGAGCTATTATTGACCAAGTAGATTGGGACTGCGAAGTTTTGAAGAATTACGCAGACGTAAATCTCGGTTGTCGCCTGCGGGTTTCTAGCGGTATGAATTGGGTGTTTGATACAGTTGAAGAGGCAATTATTCTTGAGGATGACTGTCTCCCTCATCCTACTTTTTTCCGCTTCGCTGAAGAATTGCTGGAGCGTTACCGAGACGATCGGCGGATTATGTCAATCTCTGGTCAAAATGTTCAGTTTGGGCGAAAAAGAACTGATTATAGTTACTACTTTTCTCGCTATAACCACTGCTGGAGCTGGGCGAGTTGGAGGCGAGCTTGGCAGCATTATGATTTAGATATGAAGTTGTGGCCAGAAATTCGGGATGGTAATTTTTTGATGGATGTACTGGGAGACTCCCATGCTGTAAAAGTTTGGACAAATACTTTTCAGCTTTGTTATGAAAAAAAATTACAGAGTTGGGCTTTTCAGTGGACATTTGCTAGTTTTATTCAAAATGGTATGAATATTCTTGCAAATGTCAATTTAGCTTCTAATATCGGACATGGTGTAGGGGGAACTAATACGGAGGATGTCAACAGTCCTTATAGTAATATGCCTGTAGAAGCTATAACATTTCCGATGAAACACCCAGCCTTTGCCATTCGGGATGTGCAAGCAGATAATTTTACTGAAAACACTTTATATGATTACGATCCGCCATTGCTAAGGAAGGTGCAAAAAAAAGTCAATAAACTTTTGAAAATATCAGGCAAAGTCAGTTAGAAATCTAGAGAATAGGCAGGGTAAATGAAGGTTGTAGTTATAAATAGTTCTGATACAGAAGGGGGGGCGGCCCGCGCCGCTTATCGGCTGCACCAAGGTTTGCAGGGGATTGGTGTGTCTTCGCAGATGCTGGTGAAACATAAGAGTAGTGGCGATCGCAATGTACTTTTATCACAGAATAGTTTGGCCAATAAGTTTGACAAGATTATTTCAAGTGTATCTAACTTGCCACTGAGACTTTATCCTCAGAGAAATCAGGCGATATTTTCTACAGAATGGCTGCCAGATTACCTAGCGGATAAAGTAGATAAACTTGAGCCTGATATTATTAATCTTCACTGGGTTTGTGGGGGTTATTTGCAA
Source organism: Microcoleus sp. M2_D5 (assembly GCF_036701935.1). Classification (NCBI taxonomy): domain Bacteria; kingdom Bacillati; phylum Cyanobacteriota; class Cyanophyceae; order Oscillatoriales; family Microcoleaceae; genus Microcoleus; species Microcoleus sp. M2_D5. The sequence continues at coordinate 77,937 of NZ_JAUBRP010000023.1, forward strand.
GTAGAAAGTGTTCCGAAGTTTAAGGAACCCTTAGTTTGGACGCTGCATGATATGTGGCCTTTTACAGGTGGATGTCATTATAGTGAAGATTGCGATCGCTACACTCAATCTTGTGGTAGTTGTCCGCAACTTCACAGTAATAAAGATAAAGATTCGGATCTGTCGCGGTGGGTGTGGCAGCGGAAAGCTAAAGCTTGGGATAAGCTTAACCTAACTTTGGTTAGCCCTAGTGTTTGGTTAGCGAAATGCGCTCATTCTAGTTCTTTATTCAAAGATTTTCGAGTCGAAATAATTCCTAATGGCATTAATACTCAAAAGTACAAACCCATAAATCGTCACTGGGCGCGAGAACTCCTGAATTTACCTCAAGATAAACAAATTGTACTCTTTGGAGGTGCAAGTGGAACAGGCGATCGCTGGAAAGGATTTAACTTGCTCGTACCCGCTTTACAAAGCCTCAGTAAATCCGGCTGGAAAGATCGGATAGAGTTGCTGGTTTTTGGCTCTTCTCAACCGGAAAATCCCATTGAACTTGGTTTTAAAACTAACTATTTGGGGAGACTCGCAGATGATATTTCCCTAGCAACGGTTTATGCAGCGGCAGATATTTTTGTCGCCCCTTCCGTGATAGATAACTTGCCAAATACAGTGATGGAAGCTCTTGCTTGTGGCATCCCCTGTGCCGCATTTAATATTGGGGGACTGCCCGATCTGATCGAACACTGCTCCAATGGCTATTTAGCTAAACCTTATGAAACAGAAGACTTAGCAAGAGGTATTGCATGGGTACTCGAAGATCCGAATCGGTACCAAAAACTCTGCGCCAGGGCCCGTCAAAAAGTTGAACAAGAATTTACCTTAGACATACAAGCTAGGCGCTATTTGTCTCTTTTTTCCGAACTCGCCAGCGCTTCAAACAGCACCGCCCCTTAAACCAACCGTTTCCGCTGCTGTGGCGTAGCAAAAAAATTCGACTTTCTAAATTGTCCGTTTTCTTTAACAAACACCATGTCTACTTGAGCTAAAGCTCCGTCGAGGGGACGAATGTAACCCCCAAAAATATCGTAGGTGGCGAATCCGCGCTCTTTCATATAACTGACGATATCGTAGAATTGTGGCCCGCCGACAAAGAATTCAAACAGGGATACTTCCAGAATGATTATTTCTGTATCCTCCAGCACCTGCCGAGAGCCGTCTAAAACATTAAGCTCAGCGCCCTGCACGTCTACTTTCAATAAATAAGGCCCTTTTAAGTTTCTTTCGCGGCACACCTCATCAAGGACAACCAGAGGAATTTCTCTGGGAACACCGTCGGCAACACTACCTTCTGACTCCTTGAGAGTAGAAGAGCCGTAAAGTTGAGGGTGAACATTAATCGTAATATTTCCCGCTTGAGCGCCGGCACCAGCCATGATATACTGAGCTTTGTATTTTTGACAAATTTCTTTTAAATTTTTCTCGTATTCGATCAATGGCTCTACCAGCAAAAAATTGGTTTGGGGAAATTTTTCGTACAATTCAAAAGTCCCGTAGGCAACCCCGACATCTATAACGGTTTCGGGTTTAAAACCCAAATTGATAAACTGATCGAGTACGCCGTACATTGATGTTCTCATGCCTTGACGGGGGATATCGAATCCCAAAGGCTTAAGAATTTTATACGCTATTTTTTTGAGTAATTGCCTCATATTTTTTTCCAGACTACAATATTGAATGAAACTATTATAGATTGATGAAACCACACAGCACTATAGCAACAATCATAACTTGCCATAACCGCAAGCAAAAGACTTTAGCTAGTCTCGCGGCGCTATTCAATCAGGTGCTGCCGGCAGATGTCTTGCTGGTGGCGTACTTAGTGGACGATGCCAGCACTGACGGTACGGCGGAAGCTGTGCAGGAGACTTATCCGCAAGTTAAATTGCTGCGGGGAGATGGGAACCTGTTTTGGAATGGAGGAATGCGGCAAGGATTGGCTGAAGCCATAAAGCAAAATTATGATTACTACGTCTGGCTCAATGATGACACTGTACTGGAACCGGAAGCCTTGAACACAATGCTGGTAACGTCCCGCTGCTTAGCTGAGCAAGGCAACACGCGAGCTATTGTAGTGGGTTCTACTCGTGACTCGGAAACTGGGGCGCTGACTTATGGAGGCTGGTTTCGGACTAGCTGGTGGCATCCTTTGCACTTTCGCCTGGTGGAACCGAGCGAGGAAGCTCAGCCTTGCCATACTATGAACGGTAACTGCGTTTTGATGCCGCGAGCAGTAGTTGAAGTAGTGGGAAACCTAGACCCCGCATTCATCCACAGCATGGGAGATATTGACTACGGTTTGCGAGCGGTGCAACAAAATTGTACACTTTGGGTGGTTCCTGGATACGTGGGCACCTGCTCGACCAACCCCCCTGATGGTAACTGTTGGGAAGACCCGAATATGAGTTTGGTCGATCGATTTAAAAAGGTACTGCAACCCAAGGGTTTTGGGCCAAAAGAGTCGAAAGTGCTGGTACAGCGGCATACGAATATCTTGTGGCCGATATATTGGCTGTTACCTTATTTGAGGTTGATTTTGATCTCGCTTCGCCGAGGATCTGTAGGCTATCGCGGCTGATAGTATTTTTGCAAGCACAGGGAATGGGGAAGGTTTTGGCGATACCGCCGGCTTTCTTGTCGTCGCTACAACTAAAGGTGAACAGCATGGATGAACTCCGCATTGCTTGGCTTGTCCCGGAAGTGGGTTTGGGAGCCTACTGGCAGCCTGTTTTGAGAGAATTTACGAAAGTGTTTAACAACACTGTGTTTTACACCGGCGGTGTCTGGCCGGGATTCGATCCGACAATCCCTGGAGCGTCGGCAATTCAGCTAGTAGGAAAAACGAGTTTTGTCGAAACGACAAAGATAAATACAGGCTACGATCGCGGGTTTATTGTAGTCTCACCAGCCATTATTGGCTATCTGCTTGAATTTCGACCTCATGTCGTATTTCCCCAGGCTTTCTCTTTGTGGACTGTAATTGTGGCTTTGTTAAAACCACTGATGGGATGGAAAATTGCGATTATTTATGATGGTAGTTCCCCCAATACTGATTTTCGAGATTCCAGTTTTCGGACATTTGTTCGCAGGATACTTGTGCGGTTTGCTGATGCTTTTGTTTCTAATAGTAATGCGGGTGAGAAATATCTGATAGAAGCGCTAAATGTACCGAAGGATAAAATTTTTACCAGAACTTATCTTGTCCCAGATGCGGGAGCTTTAATGAAACGGCTGGAGGGCAATGAGTCGAAGAATTTGGAGTTAAAACGCCCAATTTTTCTGTATGTAGGGCGGATAACCTCAAGAAAGGGAATTAAGACGCTTTTAGAAGCTTGCGCTCTTCTTAAAAGTCAAGGTTATGTTGATTATTCGCTGTTGATTGTTGGCAAAGGAGATCAGCGGGAAGAACTGGAAACATTTATTAAAGAGTGCGATTTTGAAGAGCAAGTAACGTGGGCAGGCTGGGTGGAATATGGAAATTTAGGTGCTTATTTTCAGCAAGCTGATATTTTTGTGTTTCCTACTTTTGAGGATGTGTGGGGTATGGTTGTACCGGAAGCGATGGTGTTGGGAAAACCAGTATTGTGTTCAAATGGTGCAGCTTCCTGTGAGTTAATTATGTCAGGCGAGAACGGTTATATTTTCGACCCTAGCAGTGCTCGAGAGTTAGCGGGTAAAATGCAAATATTTATAGATCGTCCTGATTTGATTGAGTCGATGGGAGAGCGTTCGCGACAGATAATTTCTCAAAAAACGCCAGAAACAGCAGCTAAGGCTTACGTCGAAGTTACATCTTTTTTGATGGAGAATAGGTTAAGCAAGTTCGGCAAGGGATGAGTGTAAAAATTTTAATGGAGAGATGGAAGAGGGAAGAGTGAAAATTTAGCAATTACCAATTAGCAATTACCAATTAGCCATGAAAGTTTTATTATCTGCCTTTGCCTGCGAACCGAATCTCGGCTCCGAAGAGGGAGTAGGATGGAATACTGTTATCCAATCTGCTAAACATCACGAAAGTTGGGTATTTACTCGCACGTTTTGTCGATCGTACATTGAAGCAGAACTAGAGCGGAACCCAGTACCAAACCTGCACTTTGTTTATTTTGATCCGTTTGGGTGGAGCGAAGATTGGAAGGGGAAACAAGGATTGCTGCAACTTCACTACTATCTGTGGCAAATCTGGGCTTATTTTATCGCTCGGAAGCTCGATCGCGAAATTGGTTTTGACATAGTACATCACGTAACTTATGTCAAACATTGGTCTCCTAGTTTCTTGGCGCTATTGCCGCATCCTTTTATTTGGGGGCCTGTGGGGGGTGCAGAGGCAGCACCAAAGCCTTTTTGGCAAGATTTTAGTCGCCGGGGGAAAATTTACGAAACGTTGCGAGCATTGGCTCAAAGCGTAGGAGAACGCGATCCGTTTGTGGGTCTGACGGCGCGCCGCAGTGCCGTGGCGCTGGCAACTACGGAAGAAACCGCAGCCAGACTGCGATTTCTAAAAGCAAAAAATGTGAAGATTTTCTCGCAAGTCGGTTTATCGCAGCAGGAAATTCAAGAACTAGAGAAATTTTGTCCCCCGCCGGAGCAACCAATTAGATTCATCAGTGTTGGTCGTCTCTTACACTGGAAAGGGGTGCACTTAGGACTCCGTGCATTTGCGGAGGCGAAGCTGGAACAATCGGAATATTGGATTGTGGGAGACGGGCCGGAAAGGCAGCGTTTGGAAGCTTTGGCAACAGAATTGGGACTGGCAAATAAAGTATTTTTTTGGGGAACTTTATCTCGTACTGAAACTCTTTCTAAAATGGGGGAGTCTCACGTTCTCCTCCATCCGAGTTTGCATGACTCTGGTGGTTTTGTGTGCACGGAAATGATGGGGGTTGGTCGTCCGACGATTTGTTTGGATTTGGGGGGCCCGGCTACTCAAGTGACGGATCGAACGGGGATTAAAGTGGCTGCTACTGACCCCGATCGCACTGTGCAAGGTCTAGCAGAAGCTATAGTGTGTTTAGCCCAAGATCGTGAATTGCGAGATCGCTTGGGTCGATCGGGTCAAACGCGCGTCAGGGAAATCTATGATTGGAATATCAAAGGTAAATTCTTTGCCCAATTGTGCGAAGATGTATTCGATGGAAAATCACGATAACTTCTGATTTGTTCGATCGGGCAAAATAAAGAAAACTATATTTTTTCAGGCGGTGAAACGTGGGCGTTGCAATCATTACTGGCTCGGCGGGTTTAATTGGCTCTGAGGCGTGTCAGTTCTTTGCCAAACAAGGCTTAGATATAGTTGGGATCGACAATAATATGCGCCAGTTCTTTTTTGGTGCTGATGGTTCTACAAACTGGAACCGCCAACTGCTCGAAAAGTCTTTGGGAACCAAGTATTATCACTTAGATGTGGACATTCGCGACTATGAAGCGATTACCAATATCTTTCAGCGGTACGGCGAGTCGATCGAATTAGTAATTCACACAGCAGCCCAGCCCAGTCATGATTGGGCTTCCCGTGCTCCGAAAATAGACTTTACCGTCAATGCCAACGGCACTCTCAATCTTTTGGAAGTAACTCGCTTGTACTGTCCTAAAGCTGTTTTTATTTTCACTTCTACAAACAAAGTATACGGCGATACGCCTAACAGTTTGCCTTTAATTGAATTAGAACACAGGTGGGAAATTGAACCTGGCCATACTTACGAAAGCGGCATTCGGGAAGATATGTCAATAGATCAGTGCCTGCACAGTTTGTTTGGTGCTTCTAAGGTAGCTGCTGACATTTTAGTTCAAGAATACGGTAGATATTTTAATATGAACACCGCTTGTTTTCGCGGCGGGTGTTTGACTGGTCCAAATCACTCAGGAGCTCAATTGCACGGCTTCCTCGCCTACTTGATGAAGTGTGCTGTCACGGGAACTCCTTACACTGTGTTTGGCTACAAAGGCAAGCAAGTCCGCGATAACATTCACAGCGCGGATTTAATTTCGGCATTTTATGAATTTTATAAAGCTCCCAGAAGCGCCCAAGTTTATAATACAGGAGGAGGCCGATACAGCAATTGTTCAATGTTAGAAGCTATCCAGATGTGCGAGGCAATTGCGGAACGCAAATTTAATTGGACTTATGCTGAAGGGAATCGCATTGGCGATCACATTTGGTGGATTAGCGACAATTCCAAATTTTCCAGTCACTATCCCAACTGGAAAATGAAATATAACGTTAAACAAATCCTACAGGAGATTTATGAATGTAACCGCGAGCGTTGGCTGAAAGAGGATTGCCATGATTGAGCGGGGCAAAAAAAATGTGCTGGGAATTTCGGTAAACGATTGAAGAATACAAGGTTAAACATATCTTAGGGGAGATTTATGAGTGTAACTGCGAGCGTTGACTTAAAGAGGTGCTCCATGATTGATAAAGGCAAAAAGAATGTACTGGGCATATTAGTAAATGCCGTTAATTATGAAGCGGCTGTTAGCAAAATTATTGCAGCAGCCAGCGCCGGAAAACCAATGTCAGTTTCTGCTCTAGCGGTTCACGGGGTAATGACTGGGGTTCTAGACAGCACTCATCGTTATCGGATTAATCACATTGACTTAGTATTGCCAGACGGACAGCCGGTCAGGTGGGCGTTAAATTGGCTCTACCATACGGAATTGCCCGATCGAGTTTGCGGGCCGAATGCGATGTTACAAATCTGCGAACGTGCGGCAGAAGAAGGATTACCTATCTATTTGTACGGATCTCAAGCTTCTGTACTGGAAGCTTTATCTCGCAATCTCTGCCAGCGTTTTCCCAAGTTAATTATTGCTGGAACTCAGCCTTCTAAATTTAGGCACGTTTCGCCCCAAGAGAAACAAGAAATTGCACAGCAAATTCGCAACAGCGGTGCAGCAATTACCTTTGTCGGCTTGGGGTGTCCCCGGCAAGAAGTCTGGGCTTACGAATACCGGGACGACTTATCAATGCCGTTGATTGCTGTAGGTGCTGCTTACGATTTTCATGCGGGTAATTTGGCTAAATCTCCTGAATTTTTATCTAAAATAGGTTTGGAATGGCTGTTTCGGATGATGAAGGAACCTCGGCGCCTTTGGCAGCGGTATGTTTTTTTGAATCCACTTTATATCTGGTTGTTTTTGCTACAAGCTTTGAAAATCAAACAGTTCGACCCCACAGACGCCACGCCGCCTGTAGAAGAAGTATTATATGGTTGAAATTTAAACGTTTCTGGTGAATTATGGGCGATCGCAAGTAAAAGCTAAAAAAGCAAACATATCGTAACTAATCGTTTTGAGGTGCAAGTGCGATCGCCTATTCAAGAAAACTTCTATCAAATCCGCTGACATCGGAATTATAGTGGGAGGTTAAGAGTTCGGTATCCAAATCGCGAGTTCTTAACATCCCACTGAGACGATCTGAATATATTAGACCTCTTGGAAAAAATATCTACGCTGTCTGGGGGGGGTAACAACCAGCCTGAAACCCATACTTTGTAAGGATTGAGCCAATCCGCTGCTCAAAAAAGATAGGGAGCATAATTGTTACACGCTTGCCTATCTAAAAAATAATGATACCGAAATTCTACCTCATTCATTTAAAAAAACAACTAAGTTCAGCTCAATTTAAACTGATTGAAATCTTGCTACCCTTGATACAATCAGAAAAACAAGTGAGATTAGAACGGCTCTCGCGGGTATTTCCCCATTGGTAACAAGTTAAGCCTGTATGGCAGTTGTCAAGGAGATTTCAGAAGAGGTATCAAAGAAAAATTGATTCAGGCCTCGCTGTCGATCGGGGAAAGATGCAACAATTAACTTAACATTGGGCTTTCGTTGAGATTTAACAATACCTAAATCTTGGTTTTCCGACGCGGCGAAATACTCGATCAGGTCAGTTGCCTTACCTTTTTGATGAGCTACATAAAAATGGTTAAGACCCGGTAAATCATTTCTAATGAAATCGCATCTATTGGTAAAGAGAGTTGGTAAGCAACGGCATCACCTAAATCAACCAAGAGTGCATAAAATATCCAAGTCCCCCACATTTAAAGCTGGATGCCGTTGAGAGAACCTGTCCACAAATAACTTAATCCCAAGAGCCTTTTTACGGTATTAAAAGCATCTTCCATCCTCCAGGGCTTGCGATATAAATCTGCGACGACTTAGGGAGCTAACACTTGAGGTTCAAGCACGCTTGTCAAATAAGAATGCCAAATTTTACCCGAACGAGCTTCACTCAAAAGTAAGGTAATAAATGGAGTTTTTGAATTTCATGAGCCTAGCCCTATCCGACAATCTCGGAGTTCGTAACTGTTGGTAAATACTTGCTCAACTTTAATTGATGCTCCTTTTTTCAAACGAGTAATGAGCGTGGATATCTCGTTCAATTAATCTGAGCCAAAAGCTAAAAGGAGAAAATCATCTATCCAGTAAGAGTAAGGTTTGAGTTGGCACTAATTGCAGAATATTTTCTTCAAGCTTAACATCAGAAGCTTTGGAGTTTTCCAAAAACCAAATCTCGACGGGAAGCCCGGTCATTAAACTGGCGGGGTGACAAGCCCGCCGGAAAGTCAGACAGGGCTGATATTTGACCGACTTGTGTTAAAAAAAGATAGGTCA
>NZ_JAUBRP010000024.1:0-85689 GCF_036701935.1 Microcoleus sp. M2_D5
GTCGGGCCCGTCATGAGTGGACGGGCCCGACGCCCATCCCACAAGAAAAAAGGGAAATTATTTAATTGACGATCCTTAAATGTTTGAGGGGTATCAGTGCTAAGGCGTGATGTCGATCGCCCGCAAATTTACGTATTTCTGCATTTGATCGTGACTAAAACTCAACCTTTATCGGGGTATACGTTGCCAGTATTTGCCTGTGCGGCCGCACTTGCAGCTTTGCGGTGCTTACGCGCAGGTATTCAGTCTCTAGATAGCGTATCAGTAAATTTACTGGAACCGCAAATAACTGCAGAAATTCCGATCGAACAGGCATCTGTACTCAAAACTGATACCGCTTTAGGAGTGACTCGCTCCGATCCGGGGGACAATCTCGATCTGACTCGCAATACGCCCGTTTGGGCAATGGTGGAATTGGGGAATTGGGAAGAGGGAGAGCAGATTGTGATTCTCGGCGGTGAAGGTATAGGGCGTCACACAGTCGGTGGAGGGGCGGCGATCTATGATTACGCAATGCGACTGTTGCGATCGAATCTGAGCCGAGAACTCGCAGGGGGAGAAAAAATTACTGTCACCCTGATTCTGCCGTCTGGGCGCCAACTAGCCACCCGCACTTCTAACGAAGCTTTCGGCGTGGTAGAAGGACTTTCGCTGCTGGGTACAACTGGCATTTCTCAGCCGCTGAGTGCCCCCGGACAGTTGGAAGTTTACCGCGAACAACTGCAACAAAAAGCCCAACTGTTTGACTGTTTGGTTTTCTGCATCGGCGAAAACGGCTTGGATTTGGCGCGACAACTGGGCATCAATCCTGATAGGCTCGTCAAAACCGCTAACTGGCTCGGCCCGCTGCTGGTAGAGGCCGGATATCAGGGCGTGGAGTCAATTTTGCTGTTTGGCTATCACGGGAAACTGATGAAATTGGCGGCGGGAATTTTTCACACTCACCACCACCTCGCTGACGGGCGCAGGGAAATTCTCACAGCTTACTGTGCTAAAGCTGCAATGCCTGCCGATGCGTGTTCCGCAATTTTTGCCGCAGCGACAGCCGAAGATGCTCTCGGCCAACTGCGGGCTTTGGACGCCCAAACTGGGAGCAATTGGGTCGATCGAATTTACGGCGAAATCGCCCGACAAATAGACTTGCGGTCATCGGATTGCATTTTTACTCACACTAACTTGCACATACCCGTAGGCTCGGTGATGTTCGGGCGCGATCGCAAAATTATTGTTAAAAGTGACATAGGAGATACATTTTTGACCCAAATTTGTTAATGTAGTGTGAATATCCCTGAATTCTGTTTAAAACATCGGTCAGGGATAATATTTAACAAGTAATAATTCTCTGTCCCTAAACCTTAATTATACTAGGTTGCTTCGGGAAGTTATTTCTGAAGCAATAATTCAATTAATTAGGGTAAGGATCGAAGTAAATCTATGGCTCTGTACCCGATTAATCGACTAACATCGCTGACGGCAATCTAGTATCAATAAGATTTATTCCTAGCGACCAATGGTTCCTAGCCTTCCTTAGAATTGTACTGAAGCAGCGACAAATATCTCCCCTACTTTCTGCCCAATTAGCACTTAGCAATTAAGGAATAACCGTGACTACTAAAATAGAAACTGAATCCGTTCTCACAAACTCTTTAATGCAGCAGATAGATCGCCAGATCGTCGTAATTCTAGACTTCGGTTCGCAATATTCCGAACTGATTGCTCGTCGAATTCGCGAAACTCAAGTATATTCAGAAGTTATTTCTTACCGGACAACTGCAGAACAGTTAAAAGCTATCAATCCTAAAGGAATTATTCTTTCAGGAGGCCCGAGTTCTGTATACGATGAAAAAGCACCCCACTGCGACCCAGAAATTTGGAATTTGGGAATACCGGTGTTGGGAGTGTGTTACGGGATGCAGTTGATGGTAAAGCAGCTAGGAGGCACGGTGGAGCGGGCTAAGTTAGCCGAATACGGCAAGGCATCGCTATTTATTGACGATCCTACGGATTTGCTGACAAATGTCGAAGAGGGCAGCACGATGTGGATGAGCCACGGAGACTCGTGTACTCAACTGCCACCTGGTTTTGAAATCCTCGCTCACACTGACAATACTCCGTGTGCTGCTGTTGCTCACCACGAGAAAAATTTGTACGGCGTTCAGTTCCATCCAGAAGTAGTTCACTCGATCGGGGGAATAGCTTTAATTCGCAATTTTGTTTACCACATTTGCGAGTGCGAACCGACTTGGACGACTGCTACTTTTGTGGAGGAATCGATTCGCGAAATTCGCGCGCAAGTGGGAGATAAACGAGTTTTGCTGGCTCTATCGGGCGGTGTAGATTCTTCTACTTTGGCTTTCTTGCTGCATAAGGCGATCGGCGACCAACTTACCTGTATGTTTATCGACCAAGGGTTTATGCGGAAGTATGAACCAGAACGGTTGGTAAAATTATTTAAAGAGCAATTCCACATTGATGTTGAGTATGTTAATGCTCGCGAACGCTTTTTAGCTCAACTTGAAGGGATAACCGATCCTGAAGTAAAACGCAAGCGGATAGGTCACGAATTTATCAACGTATTTGAAGAAGAATCGAAGCGTCTGGGCCCCTTTGACTACCTCGCACAAGGTACTCTTTATCCTGATGTGATTGAGTCGGCTGACACTAATGTAGACCCGAAAAGCGGCGAGCGAGTTGCTGTTAAAATTAAAAGCCACCACAACGTCGGCGGTTTGCCGAAAGATTTGCGATTTAAGCTGATTGAACCGCTGCGGAAACTGTTTAAGGATGAGGTGCGAAAAGTCGGCAGGTCGATCGGGCTACCGGAAGAAATCGTGAACCGACAGCCTTTCCCCGGCCCGGGATTGGCGATTCGGATTATCGGAGAAGTTACCTCCGAGAGACTAAATATTTTGCGGGATGCTGACTTCATTGTTCGCCAAGAAATTAACCGGCACGGATTGTACGGCGAACTTTGGCAAGCTTTTGCAGTTTTGCTGCCGATTCGCAGTGTAGGCGTGATGGGCGATCAGCGCACTTATGCTTACCCGATCGTCTTGCGATTTATTAAGAGTGAAGACGGGATGACGGCTGATTGGGCGCGGGTTCCTTACGATTTGTTGGAACTGATATCGAATCGGATTGTGAATGAGGTTAAGGGGGTGAACCGAGTGGTTTACGATATTACTTCTAAGCCGCCGGGAACGATCGAGTGGGAGTGATTTTTAGTTAGCGATTAAGTAGGCGGACTGATTTTTTCGTCTGTCTACTTATTTTGATTTTGGATAAAAGGGCGATTCCCCACATTCCGCCCTTTGACCGAGACAATTTTAGATTTTAGATTTTGGATTTTAGATTAAAATCTCAATCTAGAATCTAAAATAAAGGTTTCAAGCCTCTCCGTTCACGGAGAATCAAATAAAAAAATTAATTTTCAAGCCTCTTCTTTACAACGAGAGGTTAATCCAAAATCGTAAATCTAAAATCTAAAATCGAGTGACTGTCACATTCACATATTTTTGACCAAGCCATGAGGTTTGCGTCAATTTTGAGGGAATTCCCAGTCAACAGTCGCTACTCGTGGAGAATTGGTTGAAGAGGAGATAGTTTTGTATGTGAAGGTCTGAAACATCTGCACAGCAAGAGGTTCAGACTAATGAAAGACGAAAATTCTCACTGTGACACTTGAAGGGCGGAAGGTGGGTTCTAACCCTCTTGAGTCACTTTCGGTAGAGATGATTATCCTACTCCGATTCTAATTAAAGTAGGGTGCGTCGCCGCCAGAATTCTGATTATTTACGACTATCAATCAGCGACGCACCATACCGCTATACTCTCGCCCGAAGTGACAAAAGAGAGCTAATTGTTCCACTGCTGCATTGGTTGCAATGTTGTGACTTCGATCACTGGTAACACGGACTTGGTTCACCCAATATTTTCAGTATTATCACGGAAAAAAACCAGCACCATCACTTGCTCTTAGGAGAAACCGCGAGATGATTAAGGTGTCGAGTTCAAAACAATCCCATGTCTCCAGTTAATCTTCTCCCCGGCGCTATCAACGAATTAATTGCCACTGTCACCGATACTCACCGCGTTACCAAAGCTGACCGCTACGGCATGATGGCCGCCATCCTCGATGAGTCTATCAGTGAAGAAGAACGCGGCTCGCTCGATCGTCTGATTCGCTCCCTGGTCAAAGGTAGGATTCAAATCAGTGATGAACTATCCATCGTCTCGTAAGCAGAAAGCTCGTTGAGAACTCGACACTCTACAACAGCTTTCGATTGGGAAAGTTTAGACCAGTCACTGATATTGCGATCGGCCTATACAAGGATAGCTTTTTGTATAATGCACTTTTGACATAGACGATTAGCGTTGGCAACTTCATAAAAATTATGACGGATACCATCCAGCATCTCATTGAGCCACACATTCAAGATTTGGGTGGATTCCAAGCCCGCCGCTTGCTTCCCTCAGACGTTTTAGCATTGGTAGGCCCCTTCATCTTTTTTGACCATCTGGGCCCTGCGGTGTTTCCACCCGGCCGGGGCGTGGATGTCAGACCGCATCCGCACATCAACTTAGCAACCGTCACCTACCTGTTTGAAGGTGTTTTGCTGCATCGTGATAGTGTGGGCAGCGTTCAAGAAATTCGTCCCGGTGCGGTGAACTGGATGACGGCAGGGCGAGGCATTGTCCACTCTGAACGCACGCCCCAGGACGATCGCAGCAAAGAAGCCATCCTGCATGGCATCCAAACCTGGATAGCACTTCCCGATGAATACGAAGAAACCGACCCCTGGTTTCGGCATCATCCGGCTTCTGAGTTGCCTGTTTGGGAGGATGCAGGAGTTTCGTTCACTCTAATTGCCGGTGAGGCCTACGATCGCACTTCCCCAGTTCAAATATTTTCACCCATGATTTATCTGGACGTGCAACTGACTGCTGGAAGAGAATTTACCTTACCGGGTCATTACAGCGAACAGGCTGTTTACAGCGTAACAGACGGGCTTGCGATCGATGGAGTGCCTCTGGAACAACATCGGTTGGCAGTTCTCACTTCCGGCACTGAAGTAAAGATTTCTGCTTCAGGCAAGGCTCGTTGTATTGTGATTGGCGGTGAACCTGTTGGTGAGCGGCATAAATGGTGGAATTTTGTATCGAGTCGGCACTCGCGCATTGAGCAAGCTAAACTCGATTGGAGAGAGGGACGGTTTGCTCAGGTTCCTCAAGAGACAGAGTTTATTCCGCTGCCAGAAGAGCCACCTTCTCAAGCCGAGCAACCGTTGTGAATAACCACAGCGATTTAACTTGAAAAACTGTTTTTTGATTCATAATTTGTCTTTTTTACTCTAATCTTCACGGATATTATTTCAAAATCGGCGTTGCTTAATCAGGGTATGAAAAAAATCAGTGGGAAATCGGGAAGCTTTGTGGGCACTGGTTTATATGACTTGCATATGGAGCCTTTCATACCGTAAATCAGCAATGCCCTATCGGCCTATATTCCGCTTCATTCGATCGAGTTCTTCGTCTGCTTCCCAGCGTTGAAACTTTTCTTCTAAAGGGTCTGCAGCCGTAAAACTGCTATAATTTGAACTCTGATTCCAACCCTTTGTATCCCAATTCTGCTCTGTTTTAGTGGTAGTTCGAGTTGCAGCTTCTGCCGCTTTTGCTCGAACTTCTTTTCGGCGTATTTGAATTTGGCGGTACAGTTCTTTTGCTTTTTCAATCCGTTCTTTGCAGCCTTGCATTTGACCCCAGCGCTGATTTCCCTGACGCAGCAAAGCGGCTTGCCGCTCTTGGGCGGCTTGAGCTAAATCGAGCCTTTGAGCAGCTTTAGCTTTGTTGATGCGATCGTTCCAGCGCTGAATTTCTTGGGCTGCCGAGAGAATTTCTGCTTGCAGTTTTTTCTCTTGTTTTTGGATATCGAGAATCAGCCGCAGAGTGTCTTCTTCTTGTTCCTTCAGTTGTTCTTCTATTGCTTGCAATTCCAGATGGGGATTGCTACGCAAAAATTCTTCTAATCGGGTTTCTAGAAAGTGGCTGAAATCATCAAATAAGCCCATTTTTTATAATTCCTCAGTCAATCGATTTTAGATTTTAGATTTTAGATTTTAGATTTTAGCATTGACTTGCGCGAGATAAATACGTTCGGCAAGTTTATCGGATACAGGTTTTTTATTTCTCCACACATGAATCCGGGGGCTTGTATCCTGGATGCTTTCGGTCATTAGTCATTGGTCATTAGTTATTAGTCATTGGTTCTTAGTCACTGGCGATCGATCATCGGTCATTAGTTGTCGGTTATTATAACTAACTGTTTTCAACGGTGAGGTACAGCCTCGTAATTGCCAATCACCAATTACCGATGACCTAACTCATAACTAATGACTGATGACTAATGACTCATAACTGATGACTGATTAGAACTTTTGGCCGACAAAAACCGATCGCACATCTCCTCCCTTGCGGATAACGGCTTCTTGATTTTTGATTTCTGCCAGCGTCCAACCGCTAGCGCCGATGCTTTCGCCGACATAAATTCTGCGAGCTACGCCGTCTACTTCAAACAAAGCAGCCGATCGATCGCCCAACTCCAAAATTCCTACCAGCGTGTGGGCGGAAGTCGGGGCGCTGCTGACGGCCGGTGCCGATTGCTCGGGCGCGGGCGCAGATTGCTGGGCTGCTGCGGGCGCTGGTGCCGGTTCGGTTTCGCGAGCCAAAATCTTTGGCTGGGGAGACTCCGAGGGCGAAGGGGAAGCGGCGAGGGGAGAGCGAGTACCCGCAGCGGCGATCGCACGACCGGAGGCTGGAGCAGCAGGCGAGGGGGAAACTGCCGCGGTTTGAGGAGCAGCCGGAGCAGCCGGAGCAGCCGGAGCAGCCGGAGCAGCAGCCACTTGAGCAGGCGGAGCCACAGTCACCTGAGCGGGGGGAGGGATCACTACGATTTGGGGTGCTGGTGCTCCCGGCTGTGCGCCGGCTTGTTCTAGGGCATCAGCGATGCGGTTGACTGCTGTCGAAAGACCTGCGGTTGCCGGCGGCGCGCCGGAAATTTGAATGCTCGGCAGCGTCCCTGGGGTGGGGGCTGGGGGAACTCCTGCAAGTTGCGGGTTAGCTTGGGGTGCTTTTTTTTGTTCGATCGCTTCTAAGGAGCGCTGCACGTATTCCACAAACGGGGTGTCTGGTGCTGTTTTGCCACTTGCTGCGGGTGTCTCTGGTGCGGGGGCGACGGGCAAGCGCACGAGTCCCGACCTGCTTGCGAGCCATAACCCCATGACTAGCAGCAGCGACCCAAATGCTGCTCCCAGCAGCATTCTGTCGAATGATTGTTTGGACTGCTGTTTTTTGGTTGTTTCTAGGGCGACTTGGCGGGCGATCGCTTCTACGTCTTTTTCGCCCCGCTGCGGCTGGGGGGGTGCCAACTGCGACAAAACTATTTGAGGTACCGATATCGACTTGAGGGCCACGAATTCTGGCTGCACGGGTTCGGATGGCAGTCCGCCGCTGCCGTCGAATGCTCCATCGACTCCTTCAAACAGTTCGTCCATCAACCGATCGGCGTAGGACTCTACTGCCACTGCTTCGGCTGGCACTGTTTCCACCGTGGCCTTCACGGCGATCGGCTCTGACGCTGATTCCAAAGACATCTGTTCGGCGATTACTTTTTGAGGCATAGTTTTCTCTGATTCGCGCTGCTCGACAACCCTGAGACTGTTAACTTTTGACTTCTACAGGATAATCTTAAAATTTACCAATTCCCCTTAATAGGTGAATTGTACCTCACCGCTCACCAAATGTTTAGTCTTTGACAAACTTCTTTGTTATTCTGCCATCACGGCGCTTTTGGTCTTTGTACCTGAGTGTCTTACTGGTTTTTTATGGGAAATTTAGACTAACTTACACCACAAAAAAAGTTTTTTGTCAAGACCTTCTGGTGCCATGTGTCAGCGAGTGGAAAGGACATATTGCACCCAACTTTGACGCACCTGCTCGATTTAATCAACTTGGCGTCAACTTGGATTGCCCGATCGCGATGAATGTTGCCATCCAACGTGCGAGCGACATTATGGTTAATATTGACGATCGTACATCATTGGATTTTGGACAAGAATTTTAATCCCAACTCCCCATTTCAGTTTCATGAACCCAAAAATACGGTCATGAGTATTCCTTGAAAGAGCATAAAAGCTAAGGGGAACATCCAGCGAAACTTTCGCATCATCCCAGAGGTGAAATCAGGATTTTTGTGATTGTTGAGCAAGAAATGTACGGCGACATTAGCCATGAGCGACAAAAAGAAAAAGATATAACAGGTAAATATGTAGGTGTCTAGGAGAGTCAAGTAAGATAATCTAGGCAAAGCATTAGCAACAGTGAAGTTAAAAGTGATTGCCGTGAGGGTACTGGTGATCCCTACACTCATTTGAGTGGCAAAATCTGCGTTAGGCTCGAACCAAAAAGTCGCCCAAGAAAGCAGCGTAATTAGCAGCAGGGGAATAAAGACTTTAAAGATGTAGAATTGGTAATTTCGCTTGAGTTTAAGTTCAAAAGTGTACCGCGAATAGCTCTTATTTTCTAGTTCAAATTTGTTGGTATTGACTGTACTGTTGAAATCGATAATTTGCCATTCGGATAAAGAAAGAAAAGAATCTGTACTGTATCCAGTCAACTTGGAATCTGTTTTAAAAACTATGCGTTGCTCATCAGAAGACAAAGATTCCAAAACAACCTTAGCTGTTTGCGAATCAAAGGGAAACTTTCTCAAATCTAAGTCAGAGGATACAGTGGCGTTAATAAGTTCTAAATAATTGACCGTACCGTCCGGCTGTGCGGTTAATTCCACCGCGCTTTTTTTTGCTGCTGATTGAGAATTGACAATCGTTAAAGCTGGTTCCCATATTTTTTCGGGACTGTAACGCATTTCCCGATCGCCAACTGCTTTCGGGTCAAATGCTAGACGCCGGTCTTGCCAAGTTGCGGACAAATAACCGCTGATATCAAAAGTCTCATCTGATTGATTAATGCGACCGAGGTTGGTGAGATAGAAACCGACAGCAACTTCTGTTGGCTTGTCAGGGTTGGGAGGAGTTTTGAGGGCAGCTTTGGGAGTTTCTAGGGGCGGTGCTGTCGGGGCTGTGGCTGCGGTGGTTGGCCTTGATGCGGGTGCGGGGGAATTGGTGGGAGTATTTTGAGCTGCGACTGGGGAATAGGTAAAAAGGGCAATAGTTAATGCTAAGCTCACCAGAGCTGAGATTGTGTGAGCTTTCAATCGATTGTTGTTCATCTGATCGTATTTCTCGGACTAAAATGATTTTTTTTACAGTCGCTGAGCAGAATCGGTAGAGAAACCGAATTGTTAGCTATAGCGATTGAACTGCAATCAAGCAATTACCGGAATTAAGAGTATTTCTACATCCAAGATGGTCTAAGTTAGATGTACTATGCTCAAAAATACTGACGAAAATTCCTGATGCTGGATTGCGTTGTTGATTGTTGGCGGTAATTTTTGTAACACTACTGCATTGATTATTTATACTAGGAGTTACGCAGAAATACCAAAGAAACCTGGTTTTTTACTCCTAGTTAAAAGCTCAAATGCAGTTTTTTTGTCACAAGACCCGGTTTTTGGGTAACTTTTATATATCACCCACACAATTTTTTGTCAACTGCCCTGGGATGCTGTGTATCTTCTTTTCAAATCGATATACTTCCCAAGCTCTTTATCGTTTGTGATTAAATTTGTGGAGCCATCGAAAACATCTCTTAAAATATTTCCAATTTCAGCAACCCCAAATTAGCCCACCCGTTCGGCTAGCTCCAACCAGCGCTCAGTCGCCCGATCGATCTCCTGCGTCAACTGAGCCAAACGATCCGATAACTTCTTCATCTCTGCAAACCCGCTGGGAGCATTGTGAGACAAAATCTTCTCAATATCTTCTTTTTCAGCTTCCATCTGCGGAATTTGACTTTCTAATTGTTCGTATTCCCGCTTGTCATTGAATGAAACTTTGGTAGATTTTTGAGTTGAGTTGGTGGATTTTGAATTGTTAGATTCAGCGGGAGGTGTAAGTTTTTCTTTTTGTTTTTGCCCTTGGATATCCTTGGCTTCTTCGGCTTTCTTGTAGTCTAAATACACGGAATAATTGCCGGGATACAAGCGCAAATTGCCCCCAGGCTCCAAGGCGAAAACCATGTCGATCGTGCGATCGAGAAAATAGCGATCGTGGGACACCACAATCACGCAGCCGTTAAAATCTTCGAGATAATCCTCCAAAACCGCCAAAGTCTGCACGTCCAGGTCGTTTGTCGGTTCGTCCAAAATCAGCACGTTCGGCGCACTCATCAGCACTTTTAACAGAAATAATCGGCGCTTTTCCCCGCCCGAAAGTTTGTTAATCGGTGCATACTGTTGGTTGGGTGGAAACAGAAACTTTTCCAACATTTGAGAAGCGGTAATGATTTCCCCATCCGCCGTTTGCACCAACTCGGCCACACTTTTCAAGTATTCAATAACTCGCTGGTCTTCGTTGGGCGTCAAATCCTCAGAATGCTGGTCGAAATAACCGATATGAATGGTTGTCCCAATTTCGACAGTACCCGAATCCGGCTGAATGCGTCCGGTGATGATATCCATCAGCGTCGATTTTCCCGCACCGTTGCAGCCAATAATTCCTATCCGGTCTTCGGGTGTGAAATTGTAGGTAAAATCTTTAATTAAAGTGCGATCGCCGTAAGCTTTACAGATATTCAGTAACTCAATTACCTTCTTACCAATCCGGCGGCCTGCTGTCGCAATTTCGACTTTGCCGTTGGCTGTTTTGAACTCTTGGGCTCGCATATCTTTAATGCGATCGATCCGAGCTTTTTGCTTGGTACTCCGCGCTTTCGGCCCGCGTTTGAGCCATTCCAATTCGCGCCGCAATACACCCGCGTGTTTGCGAACACTGCTGGCGGCCGATTCTTCAGCTAAGGCTTTTTTCTCCAAATAATAAGCGTAATTGCCAGCATAATTGTAAAGGTCGCCGCGATCGATCTCCAGGATGCGATTGGTAACGCGATCGAGAAAATAGCGATCGTGCGTAATCAGCAGCAAAGCACCGCGATAGCCGTTCAAATAGTTCTGCAACCACTCCACAGACAGCGCATCCAAGTGGTTTGTCGGTTCATCCATCAGCAACACATCGGGTTCCGACAATAAAGCCGTTGCTAAGGCAATTCGCTTGCGGTAGCCGCCGGACAAATCGGCAATTTTCGCATCAAAATCCTCAATCCCCAACTTGGTCAAAATCAATTTCGCCTTGGTTTCCAAATCCCACGCATCCACCTCATCAATCCGTTCAGACACCGCAGACAGACGCGCCATCAACTTGTCTGTATCGCCTTTGCCGTGGGACAATTGATCGGAAATTTCCTCGTATTCGCGCACTAAAGCCATTTGTTCGCCGCTGTCGGCAAATACTTGCTCTAAGACAGTGTGATTTTCGTCTAAATCCGGCTGTTGGGGGAGATAGACAATTGTAGACCCTGGATTGACCCAGCGATCGCCAGAGTCGATCGACTCCAAGCCTGCAATCATTTTCAGCAGGGTTGATTTCCCGGAACCGTTTGTGCCGATGAGTCCGACTTTATCGCCTTCATCCAGGCTGAAACTGGCATCTGTCAAGAGTTCCTTGATGCCGAAGTCTTTTTTGATCGATCGCAGAGTAAAAATAGTCATGAGTATACAAAGTCATTTACCTGACTTAGTTTAACGCAAGTTCGATCGAGTCCGGTTGCACTTGTATGTAGCAATTCTATTTCATTAGTCTTTACTCACAGTCTAACGCACTTAGAGTTAAAGCTTTTTGTATTGCAGCCAAATCGCAATTATGATTATAAATCCTAATACACACAATACCGCAAATAAAATCCACAAAAAAAGTTTTAGATGTTCCCTTTGTCCGCGCCTTGTACGATTTAGTAGTATAATAAACGTACTCAATAGTGTAATAAATACACCCAATATTTCAGTAAATATACTCGACAAAAACTCCTGCAACCATCGTAGTATATCTGGAGTAGTTTGAGTAGGTGGAGTAATTGAAGTAGGTGGAGCAGGTGGAGTAGGATTTTCAATCTGCTTTAATTTTTGTTTAGCTTGAGATATTGTATCTCGCTTCAATGTCCGATTTATCGAGTCAATTAGTTCATCGGAGAATGTCGATCTTTCCTTAGCCTCGACTGCCATAACATATTCTTCTATTGAGTCTGTTAAGTAACCGTCTTTTTTGAAAAGAGTGAATCCTTTTCGTCTGTATGGGCTTTTAGAGAGAGTTTCCCGATCGAGGATAGTCTGCAAAATAAGCGCGTCGCTAGCAAATGCCTCTATTTTTTCAGCATCAAGAGCATCTAAAGCTTCATCCCTCGTGTCATATTTATCAATATTATCCACAATACCTCGCAACAAAAGTGATGTTGTGGTTTCTTCAACAACACCAACTTTAATACTTCTCAGCTTCCGAGACTGTAAATCTAAATCAGAAGCCAATTTCTGTGGTAATAGAAGCTTCACCCCTGTTTCATAGAAAGGGTCTGAAAAATCAATGCCTTTAGCAGTTTCCAGATTGTTAGATGATTTTGAATTTGGACCACATTCAATATTAATTTTTTCTTGAAAATTATCTGTCTTCAAACCATGATATCTTGGGTATTTGTGGCCGAGACCGTCATTCTTAATCTCATAATATTCAACTTCAATTTGTTTACCATTATTAGCTAACTCCTGCTTTAGCTCCTCGCCAAAAGTACCACAGAAACCACCCGCTTGATTTATACTTACAGTATTGCCGATTTCGTAAGCAGAAGTCCTGACTCCTATTTTTAGGGGATTAGGTAACTGAGTTGGCGAAGTTTGCGAAACAGCAGGAACATAACTCAAAACACAAGCAAGACACGCTAAAGCCAAAATTATCCCAAGTCGAAAATGTTTTCCAACCGCAAGTACAGAACTCCTAACAAAAGAAACTCCACCTCTAAAGTGGATTAAGAGCTGCATTATTATGGTCATAAAATTGTGTACTCCAAAAAAGTAAGTGTTTCTGAGATGACGATCTACTTGATTAGGTAGCGTCTCAGTCGTTGCAAGGCAATTTAGGTAGTAAAAAAAACACACGGATTAAAAGCTGTTGATACAGCACCTGCTGCCGGAGTGATATCTGACTACTTTTTCGTGCGTTCTCAGTAGTTATTGAACTACTATTACAATTATATCAACCGAGTTCTTACATTATTCCGTACAAAACTCTAAATTAGATTCTGACGCTCGCACGGAGCCGTTTAACTTCTAATTCACAACACAGTCGCCGCCGGAGCAACTCACAATGAACCGCAAAAACACAGTTTTATTAGTAACATGAGTTTCAAGAATCAGAGGCCCACATTGCGAAATTATTTAGAGTGCATCAAGCGCCAAACCATGCTTAAAAATACACTAACACAAGGTGCTAAAAAGCGGCTAGGCGGTAAACAAATCATATCCGGGTTGTTTCCCCTCGATAATTATGAGATTTAAATCGCGACTAAACAAACAAAGTTAGTCTTCCAAGACCAATAGATAAAAGGAGTATTCAAACCGGATTTGCAATTGCAAGAAGTTTTATGACAACTTTTGACCACCCAGCGGCCGCAGCATTGCTCACCATCGCGCTCTGCGATCGAGCCACGCGATCGTACTGTACAAAAGCACGATCGCTCAATTCGCTCTATAAGCTCTTGGTGTCAAACCTGTAAATTACCGAAACTATTTGCTGAAATGGCTCTAGAGAAAGATTGAGGAGGCTGAATGAAAAGCCCGATCGCCCTGCCAATTGAACAAATCACCAAATTCTGCCAACAGTGGCAAATCATCGAACTCTCCCTCTTTGGTTCTGTCCTTCACGACAACTTTCATGCAGACAGCGACATCGATATCCTAATTGCCTTTGCCCCCATAGCCAAAAGGGGTTTACTCGATCACGCCCAAATGCAGGAAGAACTCGAAGCACTGCTAAGTAGACGAGTCGATCTAATCAGTAAACGGGCGATCGAGCGCAGTTCCAACCCGATTCGCCGTCCTGAAATTCTCTCTACCGCTCAAACTATCGGTAGTCAAATAGTCGCGGTCGCGCTCCCCTTGTACTATAATTCAAATACCAACCTTTGTTGGAGTATTTTTTTATGTCCTTGCAAGAGCTTAAAGAAAAAGCCAGCCAACTATCAGTCAGCGATCGCCTTGCCCTGCTAGGTGCGATCGTTCAATCCCTGCAAAGTACACCAGAAATCGAGAATTGGCAATATTTAATTGCACGTCCTCATCCTTGGCGCAAACAACTTTACATTAAGGGACGTAAATTACTGGCATCGACTATTTGGCGAGACATGACTGCCAATCAGATGTCACCCGAACAAGCCGCCGAAAACTGGGATTTACCACTTTCTGCTATCTATGAGGTGATTGATTACTGTGAGAATAATCAAGAACTTTTAAAATTAGAAGCAGACGAGGAACGCTATCGATTGGAAGTAAAAGGAGTCCAAGTTGAGTCTACGAATGCTGCTTGACGAAGACTCTCAAGCAAAGTATTTAGTCAATCTTCTTCAGGCAGCCGGTCACGATGTAGCCACAGTCAATACATTGGATTTAATGAATCATCCAGATTCAGTCGTGCTAGACGCTGCCAGAGAAAATGATAGAGTGGTGCTTACACGTAATTGTGATGACTTTCAGCAATTGCATCAAGCGAACCCAGAACATTCAGGAATTTTGGCAGTATATCAAAATTCTGAAGCTTCTAAGAATATGAGTTATCAGGCGATAGTGAAGGCAATTGATAATTTAGAGACAGCCGAATATAAACTCAATAATCAGTTTGTGGTTCTGAATCAATGGAATTATTAACGATAAATTTATGTAAAGATGCAAAATAGAAGTCTCATTGTTACCTGCTATTATACAATCTTATGGAGATATAGTTGCTGCTAGACAGGCGATCGATCGCAGTTCCAACTGGATTCGCCGCCTTGGAAATTCTCTCTACGGCTCAAACTATCGTTAGTCAAATAACCGCGATCGCGCTTCCTTAATCGATCGCTCTTTTTATTTCAACAACTGCTTCTCCCGTTTTACCTGTTGCGCGATCGGGTATTGATAAGAAGTCGTGCCGATCGACTGCTTAAACAGATCAGCGAAAAGTCCGTTAAGGTTATCTGTTTTCAGCCGAGATTAGGCAAGCAAAATCGTTAGCTTTGTGGGTAAGTGCAAGCGATCGCCGATCGGTGTCCAACTTAAAGATTCAACAGACAGCAGCCACCTTGACATGACTAGCAGTACGCACCTTACTTGTATCTAGAGACGGGTTGTTTAAACAATATCTTCTCTACCTTTAGGAAGAGATAAACCCGCCCTGATCTAACGCCACAAAAATAATGTTGTGAGTAAAAAGGCGGGGGTGGAAAGTACGAATGCAGATTGTAGGGTTTCCTTGCCTGTCATTCCCAAGTGCGATCGCCGAAGATAAGGGTATAGAAATTAAACGGCTGGTTTTCACCCGCCCTTACACAAAATGAACTCACAACTAGAACAACAAGTAACAATTCTACAAGACGAAACAGCAGCGGCCGGAAATTCAGCCAACCCAACAGTTGAAACTCATGTATTCACCTCAGAATTTGCAACAGAGGAAAAAGTCAGAGTGGAAGAATTTAAGATTAGCGCCGACAGTTTAATAGCTAAAGTCAAAGAACTAATTCAGCAAGGAAAACTCCGCCGCCTCGTCATCAAAAACTCGCAAGGGCGGACTTTGGCAGACATTCCGCTGATGGCTGGATTGGTGGGCGGCGTTGCCGGATCGGTAGTCTTTCCAATTGCTGCTGTACTTGCTACAGTGGGGGCAGTTGCGGCTCATTTGACTGTGGCTGTCGAGCGCAAAGAATAGTCATTAGTAATTAAAAATCTTCTCTTCAAGTCCGCGAAGGCGGACTTTGTTTGTTTAGTAGCGATTTCAATCGCCGAATTGTCCGATCGACCGGAGATATTGCATTATTCTCAAGAACAGGCAAGATGCCTGTTCCACAAAGAGTAGATTTTCTTGTGGAACAGGCATCTTGCCTGTTCAAAAGGCTTATTGACAATGATGAAACATCTCCGATCAACGCAAATTATCCGGTACTCTCGCCGCAGGTTGGTCTAAATAATTGTAGACAATCCGCGAAATTCGACGGACAAAATCTCTCACAATCGGGTCATTGTAAGGACGTTTGACAAAGATTGCGGCTAAATAACGCTTGCCGTTGGGCATATCAATAATTCCCGCATCGCCAACTACAAAGCCGATATCTCCGGTTTTGTCCGCAATAACTGCACCGGGAACCAAACCGGAGGGCAACAGCGTTCTAGTTGTTGTGTGCCGCAGTAATTCTAAAGCTTGTTCCCGACTCGATTCAGAAACTAATTTATCGCGAGACAGGATCGCCAGCAGCTTTACTATATCCACAGAAGTTGTTGTATTTGTTCCTTGAAAATCGCCTAGCAAATTGCTAATTGTGGTATCAGTTAATCCCCAAGTGCGAAAACGCTCGTTGAATTTAGCAATTCCCCCCAAACGTTCAGTAATCATGTTGGTGGCTGTGCACTTTTAGAGTAATGTTTAAAGAGAAAGAGTTTAACGGCTGCAACGACAAAGCGGTTGAAAAAACGTTCTCAACCGCTTTCGAGACGAAGCACCTAGCATCATCCAGTCAACTCTTGCCCGCCGCCGTATTTTTTTTATTTGCTTTGAGAGTATTCCATTTCTGGGACTTCCATCAAATCGGGTTCTATTGCCCCTTTTTCTTCGAGTCTCGCGGAGGCTGACGAAAGTTTGTACTGTGGCGAATTCTAGTGGCAGAATTATTGTTTTGCAGGCGCAAATTTTATTCACCTGAGATGAATTCAAGTTAGGCGACTTCCCGATTTCTAGCATCTTCGAGCGAGTCGATCGCGGCTTTGAGAAACACTTTTCCTTTAGCAACAAATCGGCGATCGCTCAAAGGATCGTAAGCTTCCCAATTACCGCTAACTTCGCGATCGCACCACAAAAACCAGCAGCGGTAGATTTCCCCGCTATCTATATCATCGCACAAAGCCAGCCAATCATCTCCCGTGAGAGCGCTGGCATCTAATGCTACCAATTCCACCCATGCAAGTGCAGTGCAGGCATCGATCGCCTCAGCATCAACCGAGTCAGATTTGGTAGCTATAGGTTGCGGCGAACAGAGTGTAGACTTCATAATTTCTCCTTAATTAAATTAAATCAATCAATGAATTTGTCTATTTATGGAACTGACCCGGTACGCCAAGTGGAAAAATTGTGTTTTGATAAATTTCTGGTTGGTCAAATTTACCAGCGGCTGATGCTTCTGTTAAATTATTAAGTGTATTAATTGTGAAAATGGCGGCGGTTCCCAAAGCGGCCATTGCCAGTCTGTGTAAGATTTTGCTCATTTGGCTGCTCCTTTTTTGCTTGGTGTATCTACTCTAAAAAGTTAAGTGGTGAGTAGTGGCGGAGATTGGGGAGTTAAGAAAAACTTTTTATCCTCAAATATATTCAACTGTTGAAGCCGTTATCAGGACAGAGTTTGAGGAGTCGATCGCCCCAAAAACCTCTCCAAGTAAAATTCCTTAAATTCCGGCTGACTGATGATCTTCCTTAAAATCCCCCAAAATAGGAACTTAAGGCGTTAAAATTTCTAGATTCGTTCCCCTTTCACTGCAAGCGAAGTGCTCAAGTCAAAACGCGATCGCGGTCGCATTCTCACTGCCTCTGGCTTAAAGAAACTTAACGAGGCGCTCCAAGAATGGTCTGACCGATATAACATTAGAGGTACTCTGACTGAAATCGAGGCCGAGTCTGGCGTTGGTGCCGATACAGTCAGCAAAATTAAGCAGGGTAGAGAAGGTGCGGATTTGAGTAAAATTCGGCAGTTGTTTGCGGCTTTTGAAATGACTCTGGCTGCTAGCGACCACCGATCGGCTAAACTTGAGGAACCGGAAAATTTAGACGAGCTGGACAATTTCCCGGCGGGAGAAACAGCCACCAGCAGCAGAATTGTTAAAGTATTTGTGAGTTATCGCAGCGCCGAACCCGATCGCGAGTTAGGAAAACAGTTAGAAACGGCCTTAAGCGCGATCGGTCATACAGTTTTCACAGCAGAAAATAACATTAGATTAGGAGATAATTGGTTCGACCGCATTAATTTCTTCCTCCAAGAATGCGATTATTTGTTGTTGCTGCTGCCACCAACGGGAAACCAAAGCGAACTACTAACATATCAAGTTCAGCAAGCAAAAGAACTCCAAGACTCGCGCCATGACAAAAAACCAATAATTCTGCCCATCCGCGTCGGTTTTCCGCTGAACGCGCCTCTAAATCACGACTTGCGGGGTTATCTGTACCGCATCAAACAGAGGGACTGGAAAACCACAGCCGACACTCCAATTATTATCGAAGAAGTTCTGAACTTGCTAGCAGAACAACCCGCCCCCGTCACAGAAGAAACGGAAGATTTAACACAAAACCAGGTATTAGAAATTAGCAGCGACGAAATACCTCTACCCGCCGCCGAACCAGAATTACCGGGAGGACAAGTCGATGTCGCTTCTCAATTTTATGTAGAACGCCCGCCCATCGAAGAACGCTGCTATCAAACTATTGTGCAGCCCAGCGCGTTAATTAGAATCAAAGCACCGAGACAAATGGGCAAAACTTCCTTGATGGCCAGAATTTTGCATCACGGAGCCCGTCAAGGCTATTGCACAGTGCCGCTAACTTTTCAGTTGGTAGATAAAGCCGTATTCGCCAACTTAGATAAATTTTTAAAGTGGTTTTGCGCTTACGTGGGGCGCGAGTTGCACTTACCAAATCAATTAGACGATTATTGGGACGAGATTTTTGGCAGCAAAGTTAACTGCAAAGATTACTTTGAAAAATACATTTTACCGCAAATCGACAGTCCTTTAATTTTAGGATTAGACGAGATCGATCGCGTTTTCCAATATCCCGACATTGCCGAAGACTTTTTAGGATTGCTGCGGGCGTGGCACGAAGAATCGAAGCGGCGCGACATCTGGAAAAAACTGCGATTAATTGTAGTTCACTCCACGGAAGTTTACATCCCGATGAACATCAATCAATCGCCTTTCAACGTCGGACTGCCCGTAGATTTGCCCGAATTCAACTCTCAGCAAATACAAGATTTAGCAGCCCGCCATAATTTGAATTGGTCGGATGCAGAAGTTGAGGAATTGATGGCAATTGTCGGCGGACATCCGTATTTAGTGCGAGTTGCATTATATCACATTTCGCGCTCGGATTTGACACTAGATGAATTAAAAGAAAGTGCGATCGCAGATGCGGGAATTTACAGCGACCATTTGCGCCGCCAATTGTGGAATTTGGAAGAATATCCAGAGTTGGCGCAGGGGATGAGAGAGATTGCAGCGGCGGATTCTCCGGTGCCGTTAAAGGCGATGCAGGCGTTTAAATTAGACAGCTTGGGGTTGGTGAAATTGCAGGGGAACGAGTGCGTGCCGAGGTGCGAGTTGTACCGACAATATTTTCGATCGCACTTGAGCGCGATCGGGTAAAATATAAAGCGGTTTGCGATCGTATAATTCCCGATATTGTAGGGGCGGGTTCACCGATAATAACAGCCTAAAACTGACAATCTCATAAACCCGCCCCCACCAAACGAAAAATCACAATCTACATATTTTTAGATTAAAACATCCCATGAACGATATTTTTTTGATAACATCCGATAATTGGCTAGATTGGATAGCCGTATTTGGTTATCTAGCTTTTACAGCTTTCATTGCATGGCGCGTATTCACCACAAAGTAGATATATTATGAAATTACCTTCCTCTTCTTCTTCTTTCTTACTTCGCGTCCTTCGCGCCTTCGCGGTTCGTTAAATAAACAGTAAAATAAGACAATAATCAACTCCCCCCTACAGTTATGCCGCCCGTCGAAACTGTTGCAGCAATTCCGAACGATCTGATTTTGCGCTTGAGCATCGAGCAGTATCATGCGATAATTCAAGCTGGCATTCTCACCGATGATGACTCTGTAGAATTGCTGGAAGGTTGGCTGGTTTTCAAAATGCCCAAAAATCCACCGCATCGAGTCACAACTCGTCTTGTCAGAACAGCTTTAGAGAATATTTTACCCCCTGGTTGGTATGTCGATTCTCAAGAACCGATAACGCTATCTAACAGCGAACCAGAACCTGATATAGTGGTTGTTCGAGGGGATACAAGACAGTATCTCGATCGCCATCCTGGTGCTGAAGATATTGCCCTGATTATTGAAGTATCAGATACGACGCTTCAGCGCGATCGCACTGTCAAAAAACAGATTTATGCCCGCGCTGGAATTGCGATTTATTGGATTGTGAATCTTGTTGAAGGACTGGTTGAGGTGTACTCTCAACCTATTGCTGAAGTTGAGCAGCCAGATTACAGTCAAAGGTTGGAGTTCGGGCGATCGGCTGTTGTACCGATTATTATTGAAGGGATAGAAATTGGGGCGATCGCTGTAGATTCTCTTTTGCCTTGATTTTGATTGAAAGCTATTTGTTATTGGTTAATTGCTCTTGCAACTTCCGCAAAATTGGAATTTGTTCCAACTGTTCCGATCGCAAACTATCCCACTTTAACCCAATTGGACGCGGATAACTTGTATTAGTTTCAATTACCTCCTGGGCAGTAACAATCCAATTCAGCGCCCAATCGTGAGCTTGCATTGGTAAACGCGAATCTTCGACTATTTGCAAAGGATGCACTGTTGTCACAATCGGCGTATCGATTTCTACTAACCCGAATTCCTGCAACATAGCCAATTCCAAATCTGCAAAACCTGCACCTTTCCCGGTTCTTCCACCGTTGGGGCTGGCGGCTACGCAGCCGACTATTACTAAATCTATCGGCTCCATTTCTGCAAAACTTACCAATTTTCCGCAATCTAGAGCTTTGCGGGCGATCGCACTTTCGGCAATTGATATATTTTGCCGCAGCAAATCTTCAGCATTTAACTCAACAAAACAGCGATCGTCTGTCAATCGCGGTACTGCCATATACAGGCGTTTTCCTTCCTGCAAAGCTCGCATCCGCACCGGAATTTGGGGCGAATCTGGATTGCACTTAATCGTTTTTGCTTGTTGCCATATTTGTAAAGTTGCCAATTTTTCCGCCGCCAACTGGGCCCCGACAAAGTTGGGAATATGACCAAACGGATCGCCAACAGATGCGGCTTGCTGCTTCAGCAAAGACCAAATTTCTGTTCTTAACTTGTCTTTGTCTTGATGATATCCAATCCAATCAGTTTTCATGCTGTATTGTGCTACAATTTATCATACAGAATTATGCTTTAATACCGCCTCACTTCTTCAGTCCGCCAATGCGGATTTTGTGTGTGTAGTAGCGGTTTCAACCGCCGAATAAATTATATGAATTTTACCACAAATCCCAGTTACTATCAAGTCGGTGGGAGTTTGACAAATAACGCTCCGAATTATGTGAAGCGACAAGCCGACGACGACCTTTATAACGGATTAAAAGCCGGGGAATTCTGCTATGTTTTGAATTCCCGGCAAATGGGCAAATCTAGTTTGCAGGTGCGGACAATTCAGCGGCTGAGAAATGAAGGAATTGCTTGTGCTGCGATCGACATTTCGGAAATTGGCAACCGCGGCGTCACTCCCGAACAGTGGTATGCTGGTCTGCTACGCATTCTCGAAAATAACTTTAACCTGTCGGATATTGTCAACGTGCGGACTTGGTGGCGCAATCGCAATTTTTTAACCCCGGTTCAAAGATTGAGCGAATTCATTGAAACCGTACTGTTACCCAACATTTCCAGCAATATTGTCATTTTTATTGACGAAATCGACAGCATTCTCGCCCTAGATTTTCCCGCAGACGATTTTTTAGCCTTAATTCGATCGTGCTACAACAAGCGCGCCAACAATTCAGAGTTCGATCGCCTAACTTGGGCCCTTTTAGGTGTAGCATCGCCGACGGATTTGTGCCGCGAGCAAAATGCCAGCGGCAACACGCCTTTTAATATTGGCAAGGCGATCGAATTAACTGGTTTTGACGAAACAGAAGCTCAACCGCTAGCAGCGGGGTTGGCAGAGCTTACAGACAGCTCTCACGAAGTTTTGAGAGAAGTATTGTATTGGACAGGTGGGCAGCCTTTTTTGACTCAAAAGCTGTGCAAACTTCTCTTTGAAAATGCCGAATTAATCCAAAATCCCCAAGAGTGGGTGGAGAAAGTAGTGCGCTTAAAAATCGTGGAGAATTGGGAATCTCAGGATGTCCCAGAACATTTGTCCACAATTCGCGATCGGCTTTTCAAAGAAAACCAGCGGATTGTGAGGAGACTCGGGTTGTATCAGCAAATTTTAGAACAAGCTGAAATTGTCCCCGATGGCAGTGCCGAACAAATGGAATTGCGATTAAGCGGATTAATAGTTAAGCGGGGAGAAAAATTAACAATTTCTAATCCTATTTATCAAGCTGTATTTAACCAAGAGTTAATTCAAGAAAAATTAGAAAAACTTTCGCCTTACTCGGAAGCCATCAAAGTCTGGCTAAATTCTAGCTGTGAAGATGATTCCCAACTGTTGCGAGGGGATGATTTGCAGTCAGCATTAGTTTGGGCGGCAGGAAAAAGTTTGAGAAACGAAGATTTTCAGTTTTTGACTGCCAGCCAGAAAGTGATTTTGAGCGACCAAAATCAACTGCTGCATTTAGCTACACTCGAAACCAAAAAAGCTGTAGGTGATGCCGAAAAAGCTTGGATTGAAGCTGACTCTGCCAAACACAAAGCCAAACAGTGGATCGGCATCGGTTCTGCGGTACTGGCAGCATCGTTACTGGCGGCGATCGGCTTTTCAACTCTCGCTTACCAGCGGTTTAAACTAGCACAAGCAAGTATTGAAATCGAACAAAATGGCAGCGATGCTTTACTGTTGGCGGTATCTCAAAAAACCGAAAACACCGAAGCTTTATCAGAAGCTTTACTGAGGGCGATCGCCTCTGGAAAAAAATTAAAAACCTTGGTTAAAAACAAACCTAAGCTAGAACAATACCCGGCAACCAGACCGCTGTTAGCCTTACAAATAATTCTCGATAAAATTAGCGAAACACAGCAGATTCAAGCCTCATTAAGTCCGCCAAGAAAGATAACGTTGCAAGCTCATAAAAGTGCCGTTACCAGCGTCAATTTTAGCCCAAACAGGGAGATTTTAGCAACCGCAGGAATAGACGATAAAGTTCGGATATGGAACTTTTCCGGGCAAAAAATTGCTGAATGGAAAGCTTTGCAAGAGTCAGTTAATATGGTAAATTTTAGCCCGAATGGTAAATTTTTAGCGACCGCCGGAAGGAACAGCACAGTTAAAATCTGGAATTTATCAGGTAAAAATATTGCTACTTTTAAAGGAATTAAAGGCTCTGTTACCAGCATCAGTTTTAGCCCCGAAGGAAAGTTATTAGCGGCGGCAGGGATAGACAGCTATGCTGCAATTTGGCAATTGTCAAAACAGCCACAATTAGTATCGCCTAGCCAGAAACTCCCAGGTCACAACGGCTTAGTGAGAAGCGTAAATTTTAGCCCAAAGGGCGATTTCCTAACGACTTTAGATGGCAAATCTACAGTGCGACTTTGGAATTTGTCGGGCAAGCTGAAAAAAACACTGCCTGTTCAGGCAATTGGGCTCAGTTTCACTCCTGCTCAACACCAGTATCGCTTTGCTACAGTAACATTGAATGGCAAAGTGGGGCTGTGGAATCTGTCAGAAAAAGAATTAGTTAAGGAATTTCAAACCTTGCATTTTGATGCGAAATCAATTAGTTTTAGTCCCGACGGAGAACGGCTGGCTACAGTGGGAATTGACAAGACTGTACGGCTGTGGAATTTAGCGGGGCGGCAGGTTGCTCAATTTGAGTTCGAGGAGAATGTTGTTAGTGTCAGTTGGAGTCGAGACGGAAAGCAAATTGCAGTAGCTGGAAGCAACGGCACTGTCTGGCTGAGGCAAGTTGAAGGGTTAGAAGAATTGCTGAAGCAAAGCTGCAATTTTTTCACCACTCAACCGAAGTATTTTACCAGAGTTTCAACTCTCTGCAAGTAGGGTGCATACATCACTTTAGCTACGGGTAGGACACAGCATTGCCATGTCTTACCAGTAGCTAAGGAGTTATGACTATCAATTTACTTTAACAGGCGAAACACTTACATTAGGATTTGTAACTCTTTTTAAGAGTTCTTGTCGGGCTTGTTCGGGATTTTGACCTTTGGGTACTTGATATAATAATCTACAGGAACCGTCTTGAGGATTAGCTGCACAAATAATTAGTTGACCGTTGCTTGATGCACCTGCGGTGACAATATTCTCCCAGCTTCCTTGCGGTTGCGAGTTGTTGAGAATTCCTGAGACTCTGGTACACCGAGTAATCGCATCTTCTCCTGATTCATTGAAATAGTTATCAGCTAGCCACAAAATAACGGGAATATTTTTGCCTTGTTGGACAGCAATTGTAGCGGGGCGGCCGCCAGCAGCGCCGCAGAAGAATGAAGGCGCTTGGGCAAAGGCTGGACTGTTTGCTAAAATCGGAGCAGCAAGGGCAATAATTGACGCGCTAAAAACTGACTTTAAGAGCCGAAATTTCATGAGCAGTAATAAGCTTTTTCATTTAAGGTTACTAATAGTCTAAAAAGTTAAACTGTTTGTTGCCGGGAAGATTAGGCATTTAGAGAAAAAAATAAAATTTATTCGGCAAATTTTTGCGATCGCACACACTGGCCTCATCTAAGCCAAAACTCCGGGAAAAAAGCTCGCTGACAAACACCAAAGGCAGAAAATAGATGCAGCCCTAGGGGGCGCAGGCGCAAAGGTATAGCGTAAAGGAGTGGTTTTTCAGCGTTTTTTGCGATCGCCTCGCTCTTCCCGATCCCGCCCCACCTAAATGGGAACCTGTGTTACCATCGGGAAAAATATTCTCTTTAATAATCAACAATGGGCAATGTTCTGGTGCTGAACGCCTCCTACGAACCCCTTAACATCACCAATTGGCGAAGGGCGGTAGTTTTGTTGCTGAAAGGTAAAGCAGAACAGGTAGAACACAACGGGAAATTTATTGCGCCAAACTTCCCGCTACCAACTGTGATCCGGCTGCGGCATTACGTCCGAGTTCCCTATAAGGATATTCCGCTAACCCGCCGGAACATCTTGCACCGGGACGCACACTCTTGTCAATACTGTAGTTATACGGGGGACGATTTAACCCTCGATCATGTCATTCCCCGATCGCGCGGGGGAGGGGACAGTTGGGAAAACCTCGTCACCGCTTGCGTGCGCTGCAATGTCAATAAAGGCAGCCGCACGCCGAAAGAAGCGGGAATGTCGCTGCGCTATCCGCCTAGGAAACCTCACAGCGGTCTTTATTTTGAAGTGACTAAACACGTTAAGAGCGGTATGCACAAAGAATGGCAAAAATATGTAATAGGCCTTTAAAACCCCTGTCAGCGCAAGCGCGGGGGTTTTTTGCGGGAGTTATTAGTTCTGAGATTGCTTCGTTCCTGGCAACACGCACTCTCTGCATGAATTAAAAAAGTAAACAGAGAATTTACCATCTTAAATCAGGTTTCTCCTAAAAAGTATGGGCTTTGACAAACAGGCATCTACAAAGAAACCGGGTTTAAGATCGAATGTCGTGCAAATTCTGAAATAGTTAAATTGTTAATTTTCAACGATGAAAGACCATTCCCCTAACAATTCCGATGAAACATCCGGCAACCGCGAAGGTGAACTTGAGGCCAGCAGCGAGGTTGTAGCCGAAGTTAGTGCGCCTGGGAAACGGCGCAGCAAAGCCGAAGTTGCTTCCGAAGAGAATCGCGGCCGTCTCCGCGAGGAATTGCACGATCGCAAAGTCGAGCAATTGCGCCAAATGTTCGATCGGCACAAAGGCACTCGCCAGTTAATCTTACTGCAAGATTTTCCAGATCCCGACGCACTTTCGAGCGCTTGGACTTACAAATTAATCGCCGAACAATACGATATCCTATGCGAGATTATCTACGCCGGCGCCCTCAGCCACCAAGAAAATATTGCCTTAGTTAAATTGACAGGGTTGCCGTTGCAGCGGTGGACGCTGGAAACAGTAAAAACTAAAGATTTGTCGGTGTTTCAGGGCTGCGCTTTCATCGACAATCAAGGCACGACTTGTAACTTAACCCAGTATATTTTAGCCGCTGGAGTTCCGATCGCCGCCGTCATCGACCATCACAATTTGCAGGGGGAAATGAACGCAGAATTTATCGATTTGCGCCCTCAAATCCGCGCTACAGCCACCATTTTTGCCGAGTATTTACAGTCAGGACTCCTAACTCTCGACGCCAGCGTCAGTCTGCACATCAAGTGCGCTACAGCTTTGATGCACGGTTTGCGATCGGATACGATCGCCCTCAGACAAGCTCAGGAAGAGGACTTTCTAGCGGCAGCTTATTTGAGCCGGTTTTACGACCCGCAGTTGCTGAATGCCGTGTTACAGTCATCTCGTTCTAAGTGGGTGATGGACGCGATCGAGCGATCGCTCAAACACCGCACCGTCCAGAACAATTTTTCGATCGCCGGCATCGGCTACCTCCGCTATGACGATCGAGATTCTATTCCCCAAGCGGCGGACTTTTTAGTAACAGAAGAGAACGTACATACAGCAGTTGTCTACGCAATTGTTCACGACAAAGACGAAGAAATTGAAGTAGTAATTGGCTCGCTGCGAACTAATAAACTTACTCTCGACCCCGACGAATTCATTAAAGAAGCCTTCGGTCAAGATGCTCAAGGACGCTTTTTTGGTGGCGGCAGAAGTCAAGCTGGAGGTTTTGAAATTCCCGTGGGATTTCTTTCCGGCGGGAATGAGAAGAGCGATTATGCAAGGCTAAAATGGGAAGTATTCGACGATCAGATCAAGCAAAAGTTGCTGCATTTAATTAGTCCTAAAGACAATCCTGTTTACGATCATTAATATCATGTCCGATCGATTAATCATACAGCATATTCGGTGGTTCATGAAGTATAGGGTCAGCTATATTATGTGGTGTTAGTCCGTAGTCCGTAGGGTGCGTCGCTCCTTCATATTTGATAAAGATTGCAGATTGACGGGTGTATCCGCACCGATGCTTGCGTCTCTCTTCTTGTGTGTACCACATATACATGGAATATGCTGTAATATCCCGGTCGGGGCGAGTTTTTGAGATTGGAGATTGTTGGCAGGTATTCTTGGTGAACTCGCCCCTACAAAAATCGCGGTTCATCGACCGGACACGATATCAATCGGGAGTTTCTAGGTGCGGTATTGATTCCAGCAACAACCTGGGAATGCGAGCTTTTCGACCTCCGGTTGCTACCAGGTTTGGCCGTGTTTTTTTCTCATTCCGGGCACAATCTCAACTTGACAATCAGTCATGCCCGCACTCCAACTCTCATCAACCAGGTTTTTTAACTCTTATTCAGGGTTGGAACTCCAGCCCAGTCTACCTCTGCCAAAAACAGGCTTTCCTGCCTGTCCCGTAAAAATTAAATTTTCTTGTGGGTAGTACGGGTAGGACAGGAGAATCCGCCCATAGAAAATTTATTTAAAATCGTGCAATATGTTCAATTTTAACGAAGTAAGGAGGTTGAAAAACCCGGTTGAGTTCTCCAGGACTAACAGTAATAAATTTTCTACCAATTTTCCCAAATCATACACTAAAGAAACCGGCATTTTTAACAATTATCAAGGGATACCAGGAAGTATTTCGATCGAAAAACTAGGTTGAGGGGGAAATTTAGTGTGTTCTAGTTTACTAAACTCCACAAGAATTCTGAGGTTTTAACAATTATACAGGGTGGATTTTGGAAATTTTTATTATTTATTCGCTAAATCAAGCACAATTTGTTATAGTTGGTGCAGTAGCTTGGCGATAATAGCCAAAAAACGATTGATAAGAAGCAAAATAGATACCAAACAACCTAAACTTTTGGC
Organism: Microcoleus sp. M2_D5; assembly: GCF_036701935.1. NCBI lineage: Bacteria > Bacillati > Cyanobacteriota > Cyanophyceae > Oscillatoriales > Microcoleaceae > Microcoleus > Microcoleus sp. M2_D5. The sequence continues at coordinate 28,087 of NZ_JAUBRP010000024.1, forward strand.
TAAATGACATCAAAAAAGCAATTGTAGCAGTCAGCATAAAATTGGCTAGCCACATAAATATTGGTTTTTTCCTAAGCCCAGCCAGCGATTTATACGAGTTAAAAGAAATTATTATATTTATTTGTGGCGGGTTAGAATAGTAGAAAATAGCTTAAACAAACAAGGAACACGGAGATGTCTACAAAAAAGACTTTCTCTTGGTCGTTAGAGAAAAGCATAGAAAAAGTTTCAGAAATAGCACTTAAAATCAACGAGTTCGTGGATATGGAGACAATTTTGCAATGTGCGCTACAAGAAACCAGGGTGCTGCTGCAAACAGATCGCGTGATTATTTATCGATTCCTACCGCATAGAGAGAGGGTAGTATTTGCTGAATCAGTTGGCGATCGGTGGCTGCCAATCCAGGGACAACTGATTCATGACCCTTGCCTTGAAGCTACCTGGGTAGATCGTTACAGCCAGGGGGAAACGAGTGCCATTTCTGATATTCACGCTGGTGATATTCAAGCTTGTGATGTCGAATTGCTCTCGCGCATCCAAGTTAAGGCAAATTTAGTTGCGCCAATCTTGCTAGATGGCCAACAGCAGCAATCTCCGAAGCTTTGGGGACTGTTGATTGCTCATCAATGCCGAAGTCCGCGTCAGTGGGAACCTATCGACATTGAGATCCTGCAACAGGTTGCAATGCACATCGGGTTGAGGATGCGGCACTTGGAATCTCACGGCCCGGCGATCGGGCCAAATCAACCGCCGGAACTCGAAACAGAACCAAATCAAACCGATCCAAATACAGAAAGCGCGCCCAGAGTCGATCGTCAAAATTGTCTACAACCAGAGTTTGCCTCTTCCCTGAGCGGGGAAATTGTCCACCTCAAAGCCTTTGACTTGTTGCAAAACCCGATCTGGATATTTGATATTGAGCATTGGCAAATCCGGTGGGCCAACCAAGCCTCCTTGTACCTGTGGGATGCTTCGACGCGGCAGCAACTGGCGAGCCACAACTTTAGGGATATGTTGTCAGAGTCTACTCGGATTCGCTTGCAGAGCTATCAGCAGCAGTTTGAGCAAGGCCAAACCTTGTCCGAGCAGTGGACGTTTTACCCGGCCGGTGAGCCTGTTTCTGTCGGCTGTCGGTGCTCTGGCATCAGGATTGATAGCGGGCGTTTGGCAATCCTGGTCGAGGGTACGGTCGAAACCGCTCCTCAAATCGAGCCGGAAACCCTGCGATCGATCGAGGCAATCCGACACACCACGCTGATGGTTTCGCTGTACACCCTCGAAGGTGTGCCGCTGCTGCAAAACCCGGCGGCCTTGCGCTGTTACGGAGATATGCAGCCACCTCACTCTGCGACAGATAATGCTTTTGTGAGTCGCTTTGTTGACTCTCAGGTAGCAGAGCGAGCAATGGCAGTTCTTAAGTCCGGTGAGGTATTTAGCACGGAGGCTCAAGTGATTACTCTGGCGGGAATTCGCTGGCACGGGATGGACGTGCGGTGTACCAACGACCCGGTAACAGGCAACCCGATGTTGCTCGTGAACGAAAAGGACATTACCGACCGCCAGCAGACAGAAACAGCCCTGCAAAAGAGTGAAACCCGGTTGTCAGAAGCCCAGCGCGTTGCCCGCATCGGTAGCTGGGAATTTGACGTAATTACGGGTAAAATTACCTGGTCTCCCGAACTCTTCGAGATTGTGGGACGCGACCGGGCCCTGGGCGAACCTACTTATGAAGAAAACCTGCGGCTTTACCATCCCGAAAGTGCCAAACAGCTACACCGGGTAGTTCAACGAGCGCTCACTCGCGGAGAGCCTTATCTATTGCGGCTCAGAATCGTGCGCCCGAATGGTTCTATCCGCCATACCGAAGCCCGAGGACAGGTTCAACTCAATGCAGAGGGAAAAGTCATTCGGTTGTTTGGTACATCCCAAGACATTACGGATCTTGTCAAGGCGGAAACAGAGCTTCGAGAAATGAGTACAGCTCTTGCTAATGCCGTCGAAGGCATTTCGCGGCTGGATATTTTCGGACGCTACATTACCGTTAATCAAGCCTACGCCAATATAGCGGGTTATCAACCTGAAGAAATGGTTGGTATGAATTGGCAGAAAACAGTTCATCCCGACGACTGCGACAGAATGATGGCGGCTTATCAAAAAATGCTAGCCGAGGGCCGCGTGGAGGTTGAGGCCCGTGGTATCAGGAAAGATGGTTCGATTTTTTACAAGCAATGGGTGATGTTGGCGGCCTACGACTCGCAGGAGCGAGCGAGCGGGCATCACTGCTTTATGAAGGATATCACCGATCGCAAGCAAGCAGAAGAATCATTACAGCAAGAGTTCCAGCGTCTGGCTGTGGTGATTGCCACCCAACAGGAAATCGCCATCCGCAATCCTAACCTGGATGCAGTGATGGCGGTGATTACCGATCGAACTCAAAAATCGCTCGGTGCCGATGGGGCCGTGATTGAAATGCTGGAAGGGGATGAGTTGGTGTATCGGGCAGCGAGCGGTATCGCCAGCGCCTATGTGGGATTACGGATGAAAGTAGGGACAAGTTTATCGGGAAAATGTATTGCGACCGGCAAAATCATGCTTTGCGATGATTCAGAAACCGATACACGGGTGGAGCAGTCTGCCTGTCAGCGCATTGGTATCCGGTCACTGGTGGTTGTTCCCTTGTTCTATCAGGACGATCGGATTGGCGTCTTAAAAGTTGTTTCAGCTACACCCTGTGCCTTTACAGAGTCAGATATTCATACATTACAACTGATGGCGGGGTTTTTGGCGGGTAGCCTGCATCTGGCTTCAGAGTTTGATGCTAAAAACGTTCTCCTGAGTCAATTGCAGGAGAGCGAGGAACGGTATCGTTCTGTGATTACAAGCATGACTGAAGGCGTCGTACTTCAGCTAGCAGACGGACAAATTACTACCTGTAATGCTAGTGCCGGAAGGATTCTCGGACTGACCCCCGAACAACTGATGGGGCGTACATCCGTAGATTTAGACTTGCGAACCGTTCAGGAAGATGGCTCCCCCTTCCCCTGCCAACAGGATCCGGCAATGATTACCCTACGGACGGGAAAACCCGTATCAAATGTGGTGATGGGCATTCACAAATCGGATAAAACGCTGACTTGGATTTCGATTAATTCGCAACCGCTGTTCCATCTCAATCAGTCTCAACCCTATGGGGTAGTAACAACTTTTGCTGATATTACAGAACGCAAGCAGGCTCTTGAGATGCTCAGACACCGGGCGGAACAAGAAAGATTAATTGCTACGACAGATGGGTTAACACAAGTAGCAAACCGCCGCTGTTTTGATGAGCGATTGCAGTTGGAATGGCACCGACTGATGCAGGGGAAACAACAGCTTTCGTTGATTATGTTGGATGTAGATTATTTCAAGCGATATAATGATTGCTACGGACATCAAGCTGGGGATACTTGTTTGGTGAAAGTCGCGAAAGCCTCCGCCGCCGCAGTTAAACGTTCTACCGATTTGTTTGTGCGCTATGGGGGCGAAGAATTTGCTGCTATCCTGCCGAGTACGGATGCTGCAGGGGCGATCGCGGTTGCTGAGTCGATGCGTCAGGCAATCCGAGATTTGGCAATCCCTCACGAGCAATCTGATGTCAGCCCGATCGTGACTGTGAGCACGGGAATTGCGACTGTGATTCCCACTGCGGAAACATCACCGGATGAACTTATTGCCCTCGCCGATCGAGCATTATATGATGCGAAACGACAAGGGCGCGATCGCTGCACAAGCGCAAACCAGATGACGGCGCCAGATTTCAATCCAGTTGTAGAATAGGCAAAAGGTAGGTATCTCCTAGACCGCTCCTAGAAAAACGGGATAATAAAATGCCTGGAAGTATTGATATATGGTTATTTATCTGATCCGGCACGGTATCGCCGCCGCACCCGAAGAATATGATACAGACTCTGAACGCCCGCTGACTAAAGAGGGCGATCGTAAAACCAGGAAAATTGCTCAACGGCTGTACGATCTCGAAATTCAGTTTGACTTGATTCTCACCAGTCCCCTACTGCGCGCCCAGCAAACCGCCCAAATCCTGCAAACAGTCGGTTTGAGTTCCCAAATAGAAGAATCCGCCACCCTCGCACCTTCAGGAGACATCGGGAACTGGCTGGAGTGGTACAAACAGTGGCAGGACATAGGTAGCGGCAGCTTGGCCCTGGTGGGCCACCAACCAGACTTAGGCCACTGGGCAGAAACTTTGCTTTGGGCTCGATCGCAAGATGCCCTGATTCTCAAAAAAGCCGGTATCATCGGCTTAATCCTCCCGGAGACAGGCTCCCCAGTGGGCCGCAGCCAAATGTTTTGGCTAACTGCGCCCAAGTTTTTGCTGCGCTAGAAACAGCGAACCCCCCCGACATTAACAGGAGACGCCAGCCCTCTTAAAACCGCATTCTGGGACGGCGAAACCGGGAAAAAGGGGCGACAATAGGCAGCGGTGCGATCGGGCTGTCTGTTAAAAAACCCGGTTTCCCAAGCCCAATTAAATGATTATTTGTCAAGACTGCGACACTATCTTGCTTTCTGGTAATGTACTTTTAGTAGATTGAACTCACACAAAACGGTATCGCAATGGTCGTCGGCGAATTCAAACCAGGTTTAGAAGGTGTTCCCGCCACCTTGTCCAGCATTAGCTACGTCGATGGACAAAAAGGGTTGCTGGAATATCGCGGGATTAGCATCGAGGAACTGGCACTCAAAAGTTCCTTTCTCGAAACTTCATATTTATTAATCTGGGGGGTACTTCCGACAAAGGAAGAACTAGAAGCTTTCGAGCATGAAATTCGCTATCACCGCCGGATCAAATATCGCATCCGGGACATGATGAAATGCTTTCCAGAAAGAGGACATCCAATGGACGCCCTGCAAGCTTCAGCGGCCGCCCTGGGCTTGTTCTACTCCCGCAGAGCTCTGGCTAACCCAGCATACATTCGAGAAGCTGTAGTGCGGCTGCTAGCGAAGATTCCCACAATGGTAGCAGCGTTCCAGCAAATGCGACGGGGAAACGATCCGGTGCGGCCGAGGGATGACTTGAACTACTCGGCTAACTTTCTTTATATGCTCAACGAGCAAGAACCCGATCCGCTGTTAGCTAGCATTTTTGACACTTGTCTGACTCTCCACGCTGAACATACAATTAATGCCTCTACATTTTCGGCAATGGTAACAGCTTCGACACTGACAGACCCTTACGGAGTGATTGCTTCAGCAGTTGGCACTTTGGCGGGGCCGCTGCACGGGGGAGCTAATGAAGAAGTGATTGATATGTTGCAGCAAATTGGTTCGGTAGAAAACGTGCGGGCTTTTGTGGAGAAAAGCGTTGCAAATAAGGACAAAATCATGGGTTTCGGTCACCGAGTTTACAAGGTGAAAGATCCGAGAGCAACTATTCTTCAGAGATTAGCGGAACAGTTGTTTGAGAACTTCGGCCGCGACGATTATTACGACATTGCTGTCAAGTTGGAAGAAGTGGTTGAAGAGAAATTGGGCCAGAAAGGAATTTATGCAAATGTAGATTTCTATTCTGGTTTGGTTTACCGAAAAATGGGAATTCCGCTGGACTTATTTACACCAGTTTTTGCGATCGCCCGCGTTGCCGGCTGGTTGGCCCACTGGAAGGAACAGCTAGAAGCAAACCGCATTTACCGCCCTACTCAAATATATACGGGGACTCACGGTGCTCCTTATATTGCGATCGAGGACAGACTCCCATCTTAAAGCAAAATTATTAACCCGATCTGAAAATGGCGAGAAGAATTGTTTTGCTTTCGTGAAGTGTTGAATTAAAAATTGCTTTCGCCTTCCGAGTCACGAAGCAATTTCTGTCTGCCACAAGCTGCCGTGCTGGGTTGCACCCCTCTTGTATGTTGTGGTGTTGGTTGGCGACAATAGTAAGAAGTGACGATTTTCAGGAACTCCGGTCCTCAGACTTGCGGGTCTGAGGCTTTTTATTGCAATATCAATATCAACCACGCCAGTAACGCGCTACATTGCTGGGCCTGTAATATCATGTCCGATCGATTGACCATAATATCCCGGTCGGGCGGGTTTTTGAGATTGTCAATTATTGGCCGATATTGGCAGGTTTACCCGCCCCTACCTGATTTTGGGTAATCGACCGGACATGATATAAGGGGGGCGAGGCGCACCGTACTTTTATTCCTCCGAATCTACCTGCTTAACTTCCTCCAAAGTTAGCCCCAGCAACTCTGCTATTTGCTCGTCTTTCAAGCCGAATTGGCGTAACTTACCAACCATTTCAATCTTGGCTTGATACTGGTCTCGCTGAAAGTCAGGAGTCGCAGGCTGGCTTTTATTTGGGGTAGGAGTGGGGCGATCGGAGCAAATATTGATATAACCCATAATGTTGTTATCCCCAAAACTAATATTGAGATTTCCTTTCCGTTCTAAGACCGATTTAAGATTGTGTTTATCCACGGGTTCATCAAACACATCTGATAACATTTGCAAAAGCTCGTAACCTCTATCCTTAACGTGACCTTCCGAAAGACGATAACTATCGGCAATCTCAGCATACTTTTGTCGATTCAGAGTTCCCTCGATAATTCCACGCTGTAAATCATTGAGGCGTTTACCTGTCTTATCGTAGACAACTTGATCTACAAATTCGAGTACCTCGCGAATATCCATTATCAAGGCTGTGAGAAACTTCGATTATTATATCCGACTTTAACCGCCTCGATCCGTCTTTTTCCGACTTATAACTCAAAGGTTAGAAAGATCCGTCTTTTCCCGCTTTTCAGCTTAGGGGCGATCGCTATAGTATGTGGAGGAGTGATAAAGATGAGCTTGACATAAAGCGGTAGCTGTAAGCAAAAGGCTATTCGAGAGAATTCTCAAAGCGCTGACGCTGATCGGTTCTAAGAAAAAAGCTGTAGGCTGAGCACTCAATACACTAGAAAAGCTCAAGGAACCAAGTGTTATGGCCAGACTTAAACTTCTGCGTGTGGCGACTTCCCTTTCTGCTGTCGTAATTCCGTTTTTGCCTTTGGGTTACAGCGGTGCGATCGCTCAAGAGTATCCGGGCTGTTTCTGGACAGATCCCAAAACGGGCAACCACATATCCCTTGAGCCACTATGTGAGAGAGGACGGATAGACGATGCTATAAAGGCAATAGAACGAAATCAGAACCCCTTAATTGCTAACTTAAGAGTATCGTCAGACTTAAAAAAAGGAATAGAAAATTGGGCTCTCATTGAAGGTAAAATCACGAACCGCAGCAGTAGACCCATTAAGATTGGTACCCCAAATATTCAGATCGGTAAAGGCAATACAATTCTCTACACGCATCTGGTGAGAATTAATCAAACGTTACAGCCTGGTCAATCAGTTGGTATCAACGAATCGATTCTTAAAAGTTGGTTAGGAGTAAGTTTTATGGGTGGACTGGAAGTTAAAATTGAGGATTGGGACTCTAGCGACTAAGGGGAATTAAAATCTATCCTCTTTATTTCATAAATCGCCCGACCCGAAAGGATAAAAAGCTTAAAAATGCGCTCAATATACTTACATACACCCATCAATTTAATCATGAATTTTCTATACCAAGCTATTTCCATCGTGGTAATTCCACTCACAATAGGTATAACCCCTAATGCTGCGTCTAGCCATGCTCCCGTAGTTATTATATCTCAAGCGAGTTCCACAGACTTCTATACAAGGGGTGACGACTTTTTTAATAACAAAGACTATAAAGGAGCAATTGAAGCCTACACCCAAGCTATCAAAATAAATCCTAATTTTGCTGAAGCACACCAAAGCCGATGTTTGTCACGACTTCTGATCGGGGACTATCCTGCTGCACTTGGAGACTGCAATAATGCCATCCGCATTCGACCTAATTATGCTGATGCTTACCGCATTCGGGGTACTGTTCGTCTTAACTTAAAAGATATTAGAGCAACAGTTGCCGACTGGCAAACAGCAGCCAACCTTTATAATGCTCAAGGAGATAGAGAAAGCTTTGAGTACATGATGTCTCGCCTCAAAAACGTTCAGCAAGAACTTCAGCGGATACAGCAGCGATGACTGGGAATTTTAACCTTTGAAAAAAATATAACGAGCAATGCTAGTTAGTGTTTCAAAGTTCCCGGTTACTACTTCTGATTTTGCCCTCAAGATTTATAAAAATTTCCGAAAGTGGGCCTTGCTTGCCAGTGGTGTCAACAACCAGGCTAAAACCACGTCTAAATTAGGTTTGTAGCCTAGTCTCGATCCCCCTAAATCCCCCTTAAAAAGGGGAGTAGGGGTTGACTTTGAGTGCTTCCAGTCCCCCCCTTATTAAGGGGGGCTAGGGGGGATCTCCGGGTTTCAAAACACACCCTAGGAGCTACATTATTTACACAGATTGAGCTACATGATGACGGCTGGTCAATTTATCCAATTGATTCACCAACAAACTGAGGAACAATCCCACATCCGTAACAACTCCAATAGACTCGATCGAACCCCGATCGCTCAATTTCGTCACCACCGCCGGATTAATGTCCACACACACCATCTTCACACCAGCCGGCGTCATATTTCCCACACCAATTGAGTGCAGCATAGACGACAGCATTAACACCATATCCGCACCTCGTAACAGCTCAGTATATTCTTCTTGAGCCTTAACTAAATCCATTTGCGTGTCGGGAAGTGGGCCGTCATCGCGGATCGAACCGGCAAGAGAAAACGGTATATTGTTCTTCACACACTCGTACATCACACCGTTAGTAACCAAGCCTGCTTCAACAGCTTTTGCAATACTCCCGTAACGCCGCACACTGTTAATTATTTTCAAGTGGTGCCGATGTCCGCCGCGCACAGCAATACCGCGTTTCATGTCAACCCCTAAAGAGGTTCCCATATTCGATTGTTCCATGTCGTGAACCGCGATCGCATTTCCGCCCAACAACGCTTGTACGTAACCTTCGCGAATCAAATGTGCTAAATGTTCGCCACCGCCGGTGTGGATAACAACAGGCCCCGCCGTAACTACAACTTTGCCACCGCGATCGCGAATTTGGCGCAATTCCCACGCTACTTGTTCCACCACCAATTCTACGCGGCGCTCGCTAGAAACGCTGCCCGACATAAAGCTGAATTCTTGAGAATTGCGCTGTTCCCGCGATTCTGTTTTGCGGATGGTGCGGATGCCGACCACATCAACAACGACTTTTTCTCCTACTTTTAAGTCGCGCAATAATTTGCATTTAGCCACTGGGCCATCAGCGGTTTCAGTAATAGCAACAGCACCATCCATCCGCTGATTTTGCGCTTTCACCCACTGACCATTTACCCGCACTTCCGTGGGATAAATCGTACTAACATAAAAGTCGTCCGGGCCAACGCCATCTTGCACTACCGGTTCTAAAATAGCGTCGCAAATCTCTTGTGGTGGCGGTACTGCACCCAAGTCAATCAGCATTCCCATCATTTCTTCCATCACATCGTGGGAAGGAGCCGAAACTTTAACGTCGGCAGATGATGTGCTTTGCCGCTGCTCTCCTAGATTGAAATTGAGCACTTGGAAACTGCCACCGAGATCGACAATTAAGTCTAAAGCGCGGCTGATTAAACCTGCATCGAGCAAGTGACCTTCCATGCGAATTGTGCGGCTTTCTACCATCACGTTTGCCGATCGATCTTCTTGCACCGGTTCCGTTACCCGCAGCGTCAAACACTTACAGGCGCCGCCCGCTTTCAGAAATTCGCTCATCGGCGTTTCAATTACTTGAAAACCGGCCTGAGTAATGCGCGATTTTAAGGCTTCGCTAACCTTGTTCATTACCACAACTTTGTCAATATTGACCGCATTGCAGGCAAAGTTAGCGGCATCTGCTTCTTCAATGGCAATGCGTTTTTCTGGTGGTACCCGCATTTCGATTAAGCGGTTGGAATACGAGTCAAATGCTGCTGGATAGTAGAGCAAATAGCCGCCTGTTAAAGGACAAAAACAGGTGTCTAGGTGATAGAAACGTTCGTCAACTAAACGCAGCGAAAGCACTTCAATGTTGAGCCATTTTGCTAGTAACGGGTGCGAGTCGAGCTCGGAACGGAAGCCGTATCCGGCCCACAACCAGCGTCCTTCGCGATCGAGTAAAGCATCGCCAGCGCCCTCAAACGGCAAGTCTTTCGGGAGTTCGTGCACGGTGAAACCTTTGCTTTCAAACCATGCTTTGAAATAGGGTTCTTCGCCTTGGCGTTCTTTGTGATAGAAACGGCTGAGGACGAAGGTATTGCCTAAAAGTAAGCCTGCGTTGGCGGTGAACACCATATCCGGCCAGCCTTTTTCGGGCGGTACGAGGTCTACCACGGCGTTGTCTTTGAGGACGTGGTAAAGTTTTTCCCACTGTTCGACGGCGCGATCGCGCGATGATTTGTGGACATTTCCCTCCATCCACGGATTAATCACGTAATCCACATCGTAGTGGTCGGGAGCACACATGAGGAAGCGAATTGAGTCAGTCATAATTCAGTTAAAATGTGGTAGACGCTACAGCAGACGTATGTTGACAGAGTTTGTATAATAGCAACTGTAATATTCACTACTAATTTTAGCAGCGCAACGTCTGGAGCCTCAAAAGGCTAACTCTTTATTGTATCATGTTTAATATCAGATTAGGAATGAGAATTAAATAACTTCCACAAGATTGTGGGACGGGCGGGACGCCCATCCCACAATAACAATTAAAATTGTAAGTTATTAAATTCGCGATCCTTACATTAAATGACAGACCGTTCGCAGGAAATACTGGAGAAAAGGTCAGGTTATGACGCACTCTAAAATAGGTTCTGGTAGACGATTAATATCCTGTGCGTTGAATTGCCCCTAATCTGACGGTGCAGGGGCGTTTACGCTCGTCTGTGGCTGATATTATAGATTGTTGGTGAACCCGCCCCCACCAGAATTAGGGTTAATTTACCCGACATGATATGACAGCTTCTCCTAACTTTTAACTTTCAACTTTTGCGAAATCGGCAGTTCGATCGCAAATTCTGTTCCCCGGCCAACTTCTGAATGACACTCCAACTTACCGCCGTGGGTGTCTTTAACTATTTGGTAACTAATCGATAACCCCAAACCAGTGCCGGTGCCGATCGGTTTAGTAGTAAAAAATGGGTCAAACATCCTTGACTGAACTTCGGGATGGATACCGGGCCCGCTGTCAGAAATCCGCACACACACTTGATTTTCGCTGCTGACTTCAGTAACAATGCGAATCTGGTTAACTTTGCAAGTACAGTTTGCTGATGACTCTTCCACAGCGTCGATCGCATTTACCAGCAAATTCATAAATACCTGGTTTAATTGAGCCGGATAACACTCGACTTTGGGCAGGTTCCCGTAATTTTTAATAACTTGAATCTCCCGATGTTTTGGCTGTGACTGGAATCGGTGCTGCAAAATCACCAAAGTGCTCTCTATCCCTTCATGAATGTCTATTACTTTGCGATCTGTTTCGTCGAGTCTCGAAAAGTTTCTCAAAGACAGCACTATCTGCTTGATTCGGTTAGCACCTTCTTGCATTGAAGCCATTATTTTCGGGAAATCCCCAGCAATAAAATCTACCTCGACTTCTGCCAATTCTTCCTGTATTTCGGGAACTGGTTCAGGATAGTATTGCTGGTAGAGTTCAATCATTTTTACCAAATCGCGAGCATACTGTGCTGCAGGAATAATATTGCCGTATATGAAGCTGATGGGGTTATTAATTTCGTGGGCTACTCCCGCTACCATTTGCCCGATACTTGACATTTTTTCGGCTTGAATGAGCTGAGATTGAGCTTTTTTTAAGTCGGCCAGAGTTTGTTCTAACTGTTGCGCTTTTTCTCGTTCTCGCTGTTCGCTAAATTGCAACTCTACTTCGGCTTGTTTGCGATCGCTAATATCAATATGCGTACCCGTCATCCGCAAAGGATTTCCCGAAGCGTCGTGTTCCATCACCTTCGCTTGAGCTAAAATCCACTTCCACTCGCCGGATTTTGTCAGCATCCTAAATTCCACTTCGTAAGTAGGATTTTTGCCTTCCAGGTGAGCATTGAGCGCTGCTTTAGCCGGAGACAAATCCTCTGGATGTACCAGTTGCTCCCAGGATGCAAAACTATTTTCTACCTCCTCTACTTCATATCCCAGCATCATTTTCCACCGTGGATTAAAATAGACTTCTCCCGTGGCAAGATTCCAATCCCACAAGCCCATCGCACTGCCTTCAAATGCCAGATAAAAACGTTCTTCGCTAATTTGCAAAGCTGCTTCGGCTTGTTTGCGATCGCTAATATCCATCACTGTTCCCAACAGTTTTATTACTTCCCCGGTTTCGCTAAAAACAGCTTCTCCCCTTCCTTCCACGTATATAATTTGACGGCTAGGATGCAAAAATCGGAACTCTCTTTTGTAGGCAATGCCTTGTGAGATAGTTAGGCTGACTGTTTCTTGAAATAATTCTCTGTCGTCGGGATGACACATCTTTAAAAGTTTGGCAGATGTCGGTTCAGTTGCACTTGAGTCAAGACCAAAAATGCGGAATACTTCTTCTGACCAAGTAATTTTATTGGTGACTAAATCAAATTCCCAACTGCCGATGTGGGCAATTTTCTGGGCGGCTGCTAGACTAGCTTCGCTTTGTTGAAGTTTAAGTCGCTGTTGTTTATCTTGTTCCAGAAGTGTTGCTTGAGCGATCGCAATTCCCATCTGTGCCGCCACAGCGCTCAATAATGTGATCTCCTCCTGCGTCCAGTGGCGGGGGCGATCGTACTGATGCAAGCATATCATTCCGTTGGCTTTTCCCTGGTAGGAAGTGCGGATGGATATCATCGATTTTAAGCCTATTTGACAGCACAAATCTCGGGCGTTTTCTAGCAGCGGGTCGGAAAAAACATCGTCAGAAACTACAGCTTGATCTTGGGATAATAAAAACTGAACGTGAGGATTGCCCTGTACGGGGATTTCTAAATCTAAAAGCGATTTGGATGCGGATTTTTTGTACTCAGCGACATTATTAATTCTGGGAATAGGGTGTTCTGTGTAGGTATGAACCAAGCAGCAATCAGCATTAAAAATTCTACCTATTTGGGCAGTAGCTGTTTGAAAAACTTGATCTTGATTTAAACTGTATCGAATTTCAAGAGTAATTGTTTCTATTAAAAACCTTTGTTTGATTTGCCGTTCTAAAGCAGATAAAGCTGTTTTTAGTTCTAGTTCAGCTTGTTTGCGATCGCTAATTTCAGTAGCCGTCCCCAAAATTTTCCAAGGTTTGTCGTCTGCGGTTCTGGCAAACACGGTATCCACGCTAACAAACCACCGATATTCACCATTTTTGTGCTGAATTCGGTACTCACACTCAAAGCTTTCACCGTCTTTTGCTGCCTCAATCCTGCTGAGGTGTTCTGAGAATCCTGGCAAATCGTCAGGGTGTATTAAGTTAGGAAGAAATCCTCCTGCCATTTGCTGGATTTCTTCAAAAGAATAGCCAATATCGCTATATATTTCGCGGTTGATATACAAAGTTCGCTGTTCAATCAAATCGGAAACGTACAAAAGATTAGGATGTGTTTTAATTACTGCCGACAGCCAGCGTTGGCTGTCTCGGAGTTCTGCTTCGATCCGCTTGCGTTCTTCTATTTCTGCTTGCAGCCGTGCATTTTGTGCTAAAATTTGTTTATAAAGACGGCTCAGAAGCAGTTGATTTTCGATCCGGCTCACCACTTCTTCTGTTTGAAATGGTTTACTAATGTAGTCGGCTCCTCCCACCGAAAAAGCTTTGACTTTATCAAAAACTTCATTTAAAGAGCTAATAAAAATCACAGGAATATGTTTGGTTTGCGGACAAGCTTTTAACTTTTCGCAGACTTGATACCCATCCATACCGGGCATCATGATGTCCAGCAAAATCAAGTCTGGTGGACTCGACATAGCAAAGTTAAGAGCCAATTTGCCATCTCGTGTCGGTCGCACTTTATATCCCCGCTTAGACAAAAGCTGGGATAAAAGCCGCAAGCTTTCTGGATGGTCGTCCACCATTAAAATATTTTCTTGTAAGACAGTGTTTTCAAGTCTAACTGTTTCTAGTCTTGGATTTTTATCGTCAGTTGTATTCACAGCAAACCCTCAAACTATTCAAGTTGTATATGTGGGAATATTTTTAAAGTCATTAACCGCTTGTAGCTAACACTCTCAGATAAACCAGCACAACTATTGGCTCTCTAGCACACTCTTAAATTATCTCTCATTATATCAAAAGTAACGATCTTTTGAAAATATTGGTAGCTCAAATTATCGGACTCTGGTGAGAAACCAGCCTAGATTCCTCTAATCACAGGCTAACCAAGCAATTTTGATTAAATAAAGGTAAAATTTTTATTCTTAGACTTTATACGACCATGCTTGCAGCCATTGATCGGGTGCTTTGTGTTGAGATTTTTCATTAGATATCCTCAGTAAAAAGGTTAATTTAAACAAGCCGGAACATTGGTGTCAACTTAAGACTAAAAATTATTTTTTTCTGGTTGGTATCCAAGTTGTGAGTTCCCTAAATTTCCCTTATTAAGCAGCCCTAGGGCAGTGTAGGCATAATTGTCAAACAGTTGTTACCGTTACTAATTATGAGCTTAAGTTGACACCAATGGGCCCTAAAAAACTCCTACAATATCTTATATCTTATTTGCGGGATGGGGCTGATTTATGGTATCTTTGTCTCGGCTTGCAATTCTCCGCAAGCGGCGTAAACGGCTTTCACGTTATACCAATTCAGAAAAATCCGAGCAATTTCTAAAGCTAGCTGGGGCTTGCCTTGGTCAATCAACCACTGTAAAAAAGGAGTCATCGTTCGCTCGTTCAGCATCCCACCTAATGATAAAATTCCCCACAAAATTTGGTGCAAAAAAGTCATTTGAATCATCATCCGTACTTCCCAACTTGGGTGTTTTTGATAAAACAAAACTCCCATTCTCCCGCGCTCAATTTCTCGGTTAATCATGCCTGGAATTTGCTCCAAACTAAAAGCTGGATGCCAGTGATAACCGACCGCAGCGGGACATTTAATGAGTTTTAAACCTAATTTTTTTAACCTAACTCCCAACTCTAAATCTTCCCATCCGTACAGTTGAAAGCGAGTGTCAAAAAGTCCAGCGGCCAGCAGCCAGTGGCGGGCGATCGCCACATTTCCCGTAGCAAAATAAGCCGCCGAAAAATCGGTGATTTTGTAAGGTTCTGAGGTAGGATTGTCGAAATTGCAAGTATTAATCACGCTGCCGTAAGTAAAAACAGCATCAGTATCTTTGTAACCCTGTAGCAAAGCATCTGCGTGTGCTTGCAAAAAATTCTCTGTTACTACCAAATCGCTGTCAATAAAAATAATCGTATCGCCCTTAGCATCTTCAACGCCCAAATTCCGGGCCGCCGCCGGGCCCTGGTGAGATTGACAGATCGATCGCACATGAGGCAACAAGTCAGCATTTGCTGCCAACCACTCCAGCGTCCCGTCCGTCGATCCGTCGTCCACGACAATTACTTCATACTCTGTGACAATCTCACCGAACTGCTGATTTTCCAAAGCCAGCAGACATTTTGCTAAAATCGGTTTACGATTATACGTCGGAATCACAACACTAAAAAACACGATTTTTCCCCATCGCCACAGTTACCGTATCCCACGGTAGCAGATTTTCAGCAGCAACTCCTCCGGTAAATAGCCAAGTTTATCAAAAAAAGAATATATAAATCTGTACTATTTCTGACAAGAATCGATCTCAATTAGGTGCATAATGAAAAGTCGGTTAAATATCACATCTTGCACCATTCTCCAGAACAGGCAAGATGCCTGTTCCACAAAAATGATATTTTTTTGTGGGGTGGGCATCTTGCCCGCCCTGAAAAGCTTAGTGACAAGGGTGCAAGATGTCAGTTAAATTCAGGATGTAAAGAGCAATGAGTCGCGCTAAAAAAGTTGTCCTAGCATATTCCGGCGGAGTCGATACCTCCGTCTGCATTCCTTACCTCAAAAACGAGTGGGGTGTTGAAGAAGTAATTACTCTGGCTGCGGATTTGGGACAGGGAGACGAATTAGAACCGATCCGCAAAAAAGCTTTAGCATCCGGTGCTTCGGAATCTTTAGTTATTGATGCTACGGAAGAATTTGTCAAAGACTATGCGTTTCCAGCGATTCAAGCTAACGCACTTTACGAAAACCGTTATCCCCTTTCGACTGCCTTGGCTCGCCCGCTGATTGCTAAATTGTTAGTAGAAGCAGCGGAAAAATACGGTGCAGATGCGATCGCCCACGGTTGCACAGGTAAAGGAAACGATCAGGTACGGTTCGATGTGTCGATCGGCGCGCTCAACCCCAAGATTAAAATTTTAGCACCGGCGCGGGAGTGGAAAATGAGCCGCGAAGAAACGATCGCATACGGCGAGAAATGCGGGATTCCGTCGCCAGTGAAAAAATCTTCGCCTTACAGTATCGATCGCAACTTATTGGGAATGGCAATTGAAGCCGGAATCCTCGAAGATCCTTGGGCGGAACCGCCGGAAGAGGTGTATTTGATGACAAAGGCGATCGAGCAAACTCCCGACACACCCGAATACCTTGAAATCGGTTTCGATTGCGGAAATCCTGTCAGTTTAAACGGCACAAATTTATCACCAGTCGCCTTAATTACCCAACTCAACGAAATAGTTGGAAACCACGGAGTCGGCCGGATTGACATGATTGAAAACCGCCTCGTCGGGATTAAATCGCGGGAAATTTACGAAACACCAGCGATTTTAGTTTTGATGCACGCGCACCGAGACTTAGAAAGTTTGACGCTGACAGCAGATGTAACGCGGTACAAGCGAGGCATCGAAGAAACCTACAGCCAAATGATTTATAACGGTCTTTGGTACAATCCTTTGAAAACAGCTTTAGACGCATTTATTCAGGACACGCAAAAGCGAGTAACTGGAACCGTGCGGCTCAAACTTTTCAAAGGAAATGCGACTATTGTCGGCCGCAAATCAGACAATTCTCTGTACAGTTTCGACTTAGCAACCTACGGCGCAGAGGACGAATTCGATCACAAAGCTGCCGAAGGATTTGTCTATGTTTGGGGACTACCAACCCGCATTTGGTCGGAGAAAAATAGAGGTTACAAATAGGATCGAATTAGGGTTAAAAACCTGATGTTAAGCAAATACGGCTCAGTTAAGCTCGATCCCCCCTAGCCAAGGGCGGGCACTCTTGGCACCGCCCCTACGAAGGGGGGGGACAAGAAATTACTCTTGCGTCCCCCTTCTTAAGGGGGATGCGAGAGGAATCTCCGAGGAATAAATAGTTTTAACTGAACCTTATTGAATTTTAACCCACCGATTCGCGGAATTAGAGTAGGGTGTGCACGGCGCACCTTATTTGCCGCAATCGCCCAACCTCTGCCAATTACCTAAGTTATGAGTTAGGATCGCGAATTAAATAACTTACAATTTTAATGGTTATTGTGGGATGGGCGTCCCGCCCGTCATGAGTGGACGGGCGGGACGCCCATCCCACCAACTTGTGGAAGTTATTTAATTCTCATTCCTTAGTAAGATACAGTAATAATTGGTAATTGGTAATTGGTTGTTTTCCTAATAATTTGTTAAATTGTCTTCCGACCAATTTAGCTTTGAGGCAGGGGTTTAAACCCCTGCCAGATTACTGTCAAGTCGAGATTTTTGCCTGCTTTCTACCTTCCGATTACAGCCTGGGATCGACAGGTTCGCTCTCCACCGCTAAAACTCCGAAAACGCACTCGTGAACTTGTCTCAATGGAGCACCCGCCACAAATCGCTCCAATGCTTCTACACCCAGAGCAAACTCTCGCAAAGCTAAAGAACGCTTGCCGGAAAGTCCGCGCGATCGCAATTTTTCTAAATGTTCAGGCAAAGAATATTCCAGACCGTAAATAATTCGCAAATACTCTTTACCGCGACATTTTACTGCAGGCTGTACGAGTCCTTTGCTATTTTTCACAATAAAATCCATTGGTTTAACAACCATTCCTTCGCCTCCCGCCGCCGTCAGTTTTTCCCACCATTGAATTCCCGCCAATTGGCTGTCAAAATCGGCAATTTCAACTATTTTGTATTCAGTAGCTAACAGGAATTCCGGGTCAGCTTTACAAATTTGTGAAATCTGTTCCATGTGCCAGCAGTGATTTTTGTCAGTGTGAACAGTTCCCTCGGTTGCCAAGATGTGGAAAGGTGCTAATTTGAGGTCCAAGAGCGATTTAACTGGCCAGCAGTAGCGCTGATAGGCATTAACATAGCGATCGGCTAGTTCGGCTCGCTCTTGATAGCTGGTTAGCAAAGAATTAATTTCAACTCCCCGCTGTTTTGCCTGTTCTAAGTTCTTAATCGCCTCCGCAAACCCGTGACGAGATGCTGTTCCCACGGCGGCGTATTGCTCTTTCAATAAACCTTGAGCTTTGGCTGACCAAGGCATTAATTCGCAGTCCAAACACACCCAATCGGTTTGAAATTTCTCCCAAAAATTGCTCGCAGTCAGAGCGACATTTACCCGCGCTAAAAATTCTTTTTCTAAGGTAGAATTATCGAAAAAATGCCGTCCCGTGCGGGTGTAGCAAATGCCCATACTCTCGCTGAGAATGCCAAAGCGGCGTAAAGCTGCCGGTGCGTCGCGGCAAACAATCGCAACTGCACGGGAACCCATGTGCTTTTCTTCGCACACAACTGTCGATATGCCCTGCTGTTGGTAGTAGCTAAATGCTTCGGCTGGATGTTCTAAAAGTCCTGGTTCGTTGGAGGTAGCAGCGGGAGACATTGTGGGCGGCAAATAAATCAGCCATTTGGGATTTGCTGCAAACCGACTCATTACTTCTAGGGCTGCGATCGCATTTTCTTCTTTAATCGTAATGTTACTTTGCAGGCGAGTGGAAATAATGCGTTTTCCGAGTACGTCGCTAATGTCCAGTACGTCATCAAACTGCTGTTGGGCGGTGATATTCAATGCCGCCAAACCGCTATCGAGCGCGGGTGAATTAATGTCTCTATTGTTAAATGGAGTTTGGTTGTCTTGAAAGAGGATCGGTTTGGCAGGTTCGCAGTAAATTCTAGCCGCCGGAACGCTGACAAATTCTCTTTCCGGATACCGCAAAGCTGTCAGTTTGCCCCCGAAAACGCAGCCAGTGTCAATATCAACAGTATTGTTCAACCATTCTGTTTCTGGAACGGGGGTGTGTCCGTAAACAACTGCTGCCTGACCTCGATATTCGGCGGCCCAATTGTAGCGGACTGGCAAGCCGAATTCATCGATTTCGCCAGTTGTTTCTCCGTACAAGGCGAAATCTCGAATGCGGCGCGATGCGCGTCCCTGAAATTCAGCTTTCATCCCGGCGTGGGCGACGACTAATTTTCCGCCATCTAGGACGTAATGCCCGATCGAACTATCTAAAAATTGGCGAATTTCTCGTACTGCTGATTCGCGCAATTCATCGGGTAAAGCGGCAATTTCTGCTAAGGTTTGTTCGAGTCCGTGGTTGATTTTGACATTTTTGCCGTTGAGTTTTCGCAGCAGTTTGATGTCGTGATTTCCAGGCACGCACAAAGCTGTTTCTGCGAGTACCATGTTTCGCACGAGTTTGAGGGTGTCGAGAATGCGCGGGCCCCGATCGACCAAATCTCCTAAAAACACGGCTTTACGGCCCTCCGGGTGCGCGTAGGTGGGAAAATTCCCCAAATCGGATTCGCTGGATTTTTCGATAATTTGATAGCCCAACTGTTGCAGCAATTGTTCCAATTCGTCGCAGCATCCGTGAACGTCGCCGATGATGTCAAAAGGGCCGCAGTCGCCTTTGCGATTGTTCCACAAAGGTTGTCTCTCGACTTCCACCGCGTCGATTTCCTCTGGGGAACGGAGGACGTAAACGTAGCGAAATCCTTCCCTATCTAGAGATTTGAGCGATCGCTTTAAATTCTGAACGTGGCGGCGAATTACATGATTTCCAAAGTTGCGGTTTGGACGTTGTTGATTGCGATCGCCACACAATTTTTCTGGTAAATCTAGCACAATAGCAACCAAAAAGCAATGGTATTTTCGGGCTAATTCCACCAAAGGTTTACGGCTTTCCGGCTGAACGTTGGTGGCATCAATCACAGTTAGCTTACCTGCACCCAGACGTTTAGCAGCGATTAAATGCAATACTTCAAAAGCATCAGCGGTAGCCGCTTGATTGTTTTCGTCGTCGGAAACCAAGCCGCGGCAGTAATCGGATGAAATGATTTCTGTAGGTAGGAAATGCTGCCGCGCAAATGTGGATTTGCCGGAACCGGATGCACCGATGAGAACGACTAAAGATAGTTCGGGAAAAGTAATTTTCATTGTTTAACAATAATATTATTAATCAAGCAGGACATCATCATTTTGCTCTGCCATTTTTGCAAACGCTTCCTCCCAGCCGGCACGCGGTTTTAGGGCTGCAGGAATGGTGAATATTGCCATTTGCGTAGGCGAACCTACTTCTAAATCTTCGCTTCCCACACAACGAAACTCTACCCGACAGCCAAACCGTTCGGCAACCCCATTCGCCCAAGCTTGAAATTCGGCCCTCGTCCACTCAAAGCGGTGATCTCGGTGGCGAAATTTGCCCGCAGGCAAGTTTTCAAACCGAACATTATATTCAATATTGGGAGTTGTGACGATCGCACTTTTGGGCCGGATAAACTCAAACAAAACCCGCTCAAAAGCAGCTAACCGTTCTAAATCCAGATGTTCGATCACTTCAATTACCGCCGCCGCATCAAAACCAGTCAAGCGGCTGTCCCGATAAATTAGCGAACTTTGAATTAGTTGAATGCGAGATTGCTGTGCGGGAGACAATCGATCGATATGCAAACGTTCCCTAGCAATTTCCAATGCGCGATAGGACACATCGACGCCTGTAATTTGTTCGATCGAGCTTTCTTTCAAAAGCAGTTTCAGCAGTTTTCCTTCACCGCAGCCCAAATCTACCACTCGCTTAGCACCACTTTGCTTTAAAACCTGCGTCACAGCTTCCAAACGCTCTTGATTCAAGCTAATTCGCTGTTCTAAAACTTCCTCTTCTTGCTGGTGAGAAACTTCGAGTTCCTCCGGGTCGATATTATCTTCTTCTGCTAACTGTGCCACAGCAATTCGCGTCAAACGGCGCTGGCGTTTCAGATAGCGGTTGGCAATTTGTTCGCGGGCGGGATGCGCGTTCAACCAACCTTCGCCGTGACGCAATAACTTATCAATTTCCTCATCGCCCACCCAATAATGTTTGTCGTCATCCAACACGGGAATTAGCACGTAAAGATGGCTCAACAAATCCGCCAAACGAACTGTATTTTGCAGTTCCACAGAAAAGTAAGGACTCGCGCCCCATTCGGGAAATTGCTCGTCAAGAATCAGGAGTTTTGCAGCAACTTGATAGCCAAGCGGCTCAAACATTTGCCGCAGGAACTTTTCGCCACCGCGACAGGGCAAAACCGACAAATTAACTGTCAAAGGAAGGGGGGTTTCTGCGAGTTCCGGGCGGTCTTTGCAGCGACCGGATAGAGCTGTACTAAAGACTTTGGCGAGGGCGACAGACAGAAACGAAGAGGCAACGTAGGGGCGATCGTTCACGTATTGTTCGAGAGGGCGATCGCCCGATTTCGACTTGCCCCGCACCAAACCAACCGGATCGACATCTAAGAGTAAAGCCGCCGTACACCTTTCCGCATTTGCCTCTGGATAAAACACGCTGGCTTGCCCGAAAGTCATCGGAAAACATTGATGGCGATCGGGATGTTTGTGCAGCAAATAACCCAAATCCGTAGCAGGGACGCGAGTTGTGGAGATGGTTAATAACATATAATAATTGATAATTGGTAATTGATAATTGGTTTGTGAATAATATCTGGTTCGATCGATTAATCATGATTCCTGTAGGGGCGGGTTCGCCAATATCTCTAATACAAATCCGAAATCTACTAAACCCGCCCCGGTCGAAATATTATGCACGCTCGACCGGATTTAATATTTGATTATACCCAATCCAGCGACCGTAACACCTCGGCCGGGGCGGGTTTTATGGCTGTCGGATTTTTATTGGAGATTCGGGTGAACCCGCCCCTACAGGAATCATGATTAATCGATCGG
Source organism: Microcoleus sp. M2_D5 (assembly GCF_036701935.1). Taxonomy (NCBI): domain Bacteria; kingdom Bacillati; phylum Cyanobacteriota; class Cyanophyceae; order Oscillatoriales; family Microcoleaceae; genus Microcoleus; species Microcoleus sp. M2_D5. The sequence continues at coordinate 50,269 of NZ_JAUBRP010000024.1, forward strand.
CATAATTCCCAAAAAATCAATTAAATTTCTGTTTTTCCACACTGCCCAAATCCAACTTAGCCCGCAACTCTTCCTTAATCCGAATTAAAATAGAATCCTCATCCAAAGAAGACAAAATCTTGCTCACCACAGCCTTTGGCCCATCATCTCCCCAAGAAGCACCATTAGCCAAATAAGCCTTAGTAACTTGACCGATTCCGTAGGAAGAAACCCCCGCGATCGCAGCTTGCGTCACAGCCACAGACAAATAAGGCCCTAAAGCCAAACCCCCCGTCGCCGGCGTTGCCAAACCCAACAATCCTTTCAAAGAGCTCAAACCAAAATTAGCCACCAATTCACCCGCAGTAATTCCCCCCATACTAATCGCAATCTTTTGCAGCAATTCCACCGCGCCCGCTTCCGTCATCGCAATGCCGTAAACTTTAGATAAAGTTAAGATCATCACCACATCAATTACCGCACCGCTAAGAATATCAACTACAGTAATTGGATTGAGTGCGATCGCCACCGATTTCGTCATTACCCCGTTCCAGATAATTCGATTAGCCGCCTCATCTCGAATTTCCATTTTTCGCTGCACCAACTGCTCGTTAATATCACCCGCACACAGCATCGTATTCAGCGCGACCAAAGATTTGCCTTCTCGGTCTAAAATCTCCAAAATCTTTAATTTTAAATCTTGCACTTGTGGCAAACTGCGAGTCATTTGCACGCCCATACTTCCGTCGGGACGGCGCACCGCCCTCGCCGTCAAAGGCGAAGCCGCAGCCATCACAATTTCATCGGGAGACAACAACTCTCTCACGCGATCGTCTCGAATTTTATGATAAATTGCCAGCCTGTCTGCATCGGGATACTGGTCAATTTTATTAAACACTAATAACATCGGTTTTCCGGCTTCCCGCAACTGCGAAAGTGCTGCGTATTCCACCTTTGTAATGTCGCCAGCAACTACAAACAAAATCAAATCTGCTTGTTGAGCAACGCGGCGGGCTAAAAGTTCGCGAGTTTCCCCGTCAACTTCATCTATTCCCGGAGTGTCGATTAATTCTACTTGCGACAAACGGTAAACAACTGGCGAAAATCTATCGGGCAAATTCTCATCAATTCCCTCTCCGACATCCCACTGCCCGATAGTCGTGGTGCGAGTCACCCCGTGAGTCGGGCCAGTTTCAAACACATTTTGACCTAGCAGCGCGTTCAAAACCGAAGATTTTCCCCTTCCCACCATCCCAAACACAGCTATTTGCACGCAAGCGCGCTCTAGCTTGTCGAGCATTTTCTCCAACCCGCCAATTTCCGGTTCCAGTCCAGTTCGCTCTTGAACTGTCAAGTCGAGATTTTCTACTATATCTCGCAGCGCATCTTTAGCGTGGCGCAGGTTGAGTTCTGCCTGAATGTCTGCGAAGCTTAAAATTGTGTCATCTAATTCTCGATCGACATTTGAAAAATCCGAGGCTTCAGTCATCTGAGGTTATAGCTTTGCTTCACTTAAAGTTTCAACCGATACGATGCTATTCTAGCTTTTTCCGTCTGCTTTGTACATTCTCTCGGATTTATCCAACTCTAACTCTCGGATTTATCCAACTCTAACTCTCGGATTTACCAAATTCTAACTCTCGGATTTACTCAAGCCTGACTCAGCCAAAAGTTCTCGCATTCACCCGCAAGCCCGCCGGGGATTTAAATCCCCGTCTTATAGCAAAAGTCGGTTTTAACCGACTGCCAACCTAAATTAGATTGTGATAAATTTCAGTCCTCTTTGAGAGGACTTTCGCTATGAGACAGGGGTTTTTAACCCCTGTCGGACAGTCCGACAGACCAATAAGCCGATTTACCCTATTTCAACTCATTTACAACAATGATTAACCGCATCCAAATAATAGCCAGTTATCCATTTCCTTTACGTGTGATAATTTTTTTATTAATTTTGCTGGCAATCTGGCTGCCGCTAGCAGCACCAATTTATCTTTTAGTTAAAGATAGTAACCTAGCAACTATTCTGACAATGGGATTGTTGTTTACTGAATTCCTGTTCCTAGTGCCGCGCTGGGGGAAACAGGTTTACGGACAAACCCAATTACTCAAAAGTTACGGTTTAATCAATACGCGAAAAAACGGTTTTGAGCTTTTAATCGGATTGGCGATCGGGCTTTTGCTCACTTTCAGCTTATTTGCGGTGCAAGGGCTGTTCGGCTTAGTCGCGTGGCAAAATTCTGATAATTTGCCGAGAATCATCGCAGAAGGGCTGTTAAGCGCCCTTGGAGTCGGTTTTGCGGAGGAGTTGGTATTCCGCGGTTGGTTGCTGGACGAGTTGCAGCGCGATTACAATTATAAAATATCTCTGTGGGCGAATAGCCTAGTGTTTGCCCTATCTCATTTTATCAAACCCGTTGCCGCCATGTTGCAGAGTTGGCCGCAGTTTCCGGGGTTGTTGCTGCTGGGTTTGATACTGGTTTGGGGAAAACGATCGCGCCAAAATCGCCTCGGTTTGTCGATCGGGCTTCATGCAGGTTTAGTCTGGGGATATTACATGATTAACATCGGGCAGTTAGTGCGATATTCGGCATCGGTTCCCGATTGGGTGACAGGAGTTAACGGCAATCCGCTAGCTGGGGCCGTGGGGCTGTTGTTTTTGAGTGTATTGGCTTTGGGAATGCGAAAAATGTCCGAACATTCCAAAGGTTTGCAGTAAGGAATGAGAATTAAATAACTTCTACAAGGAAAGTGGGTTGGGGGTCCCGCCCGTCATGAGTGGACGGGCGGGACGCCCATCCCACAATAACAATTAAAATTATAAGTTATTTAATTCGCGATCCTAATGACGAAGAATCCTTATTTTCCACAATTTTGAGGACTAAAGTCCTCACTACCAACCCACTTATTCAGAAATTTATAAACGTATGAAACTCACCATTTTTGCCACTGCTACACTGTTAATTTCTACAGGCTTTTTAGCTACTGCCAAAGCAGAAAATACTCCACAATTCCAGCCAACCCCAGAACAAATTCTGAATGCTTGCCTGCAGAATCAGGGGGAAACCCTGCCAAATCCTTTTACCGATGTACCTTCCAATCACTGGGCTTACAAAGCTGTTTTGACAATGTATTATTGCGGGGCTTACCGAGAAGCGACGCCACCTGGTTTAATTAAAGAATCACCGCAATCGGGAGATACTACTAGAGAAAGTTTGCCTTCCCGATTACCGTATTCCCCATTACAGCCATTTCCCATAATTAATTAAAGAATTACTGGAATCGGGATATCTTAACGAGAGGAAGTTTTTATTTCCGATTACCTTTTCCCCATTTCCCATTACCAAGATTTTAAAACTCAGCCCGAACCGTAAACGAATAATCCCCGCCCGGTTCTAATTGATAATCCCATTTTTCCAGGAAACGGTGCAGCGGTTCCTGAATCAATGCCCTACCCTGAGAAGGTTCAAGTATCAGTGTTTTTTCTGCCGTGAAACGCCACTGAAACTGCCACTCAAAACTGCCGGCAGTCACTTCACCCTCAATCGTGCCTTTTTGCCAAGATTGGCCAGTAACCCTGACATATGCAGTTGTTTCAGGCAAACGTCTCGAACTCACCTTTTTGTTTCCGCGTTTGTTTCTGCAATTGTGCGACTATTGTAAAGGCTCATGGCTTTTTCTACTCCTTGGTGCAGGCTTAGTTCCACAGCTTCTACAACCAGTTTAAGCACTTTCTCTACTAACTGACTTTCCTCTAAGGAAAACTTTCCTAACACGAAGGAAATTGTATCTTTCTCATTTTTAGCAGCATCATTTTGAGGTTTGCCGATGCCAATCCGCAAGCGGGGAAATTTGTCTGTGCCCAAATGAGAAATTGTCGATTTCATGCCGTTGTGTCCGCCGGCAGAACCGGCAAGCCGCATTCTGATTTTGCCGATCGGCAAATCCATATCGTCGTATACTATTAATACCGACTCCGCAGGTATCTTGTACCAATCCGCCGCCGCCCGAATCGCTTGGCCCGAAAGATTCATGTAAGTAAGCGGTTTCAGCAAGCGGATTTTCTGTCCCCGCGGCCGGTTTCCCTCGCCAAATATGCCTTGAAATTTGCGATTTTCCGACAGGGAAATCTGCCAAGATTTAGCCAAGGCATCGACAGCATTAAAGCCGATGTTGTGTCGGGTGCGATCGTATTTAGGTTCGGGATTTCCCAACCCAACTATTAGCTGGGGAATCACTAACTCCGCTGGTGTTTCCGACTTCTGAGTGTTGTTCATTTAAATGTCTGTGCTATCTTCCTTGGGCTTCGCCGCCGCGAGTTTTTCAGTTGCCGGTTTGCTGCTAGTTGCTACTGCTTCTTCTAACTGCTTAGCTTCCCGCGTGAATTCCGACTCAAAATCCCGCGAAGCGTCTTGAAAGCCCCGAATTGCCTTTCCCATACTCCGGCCGATTTCAGGTAATTTTTTCGGGCCAAATACCAATAGGGCGATCGTAAAAATAACTGCCATTTCCGGCAAACCTATGCCAAAAATATTCATGGTTTTTCTCCTGCAATTTGTTTAGTTACTTCTTGTTTATTTATGGCAAAAGTAATCGTAAAGGGTAAGGAAAAACGGGAAAACTTAGCTTTTACCCTTTCTCCTCAACCCTCAGCTTTTACTTTTAGCCTTACTGTTTTGCGATCGAGTTTTAGCGGCCGAGACTCGACCAATCCATATCCACACTCTCCAGAATCAGAGAAGAGTTGTAGATTTGCAAAATAATCAACAAGAACACGAAAAACAGTCCAATGAACACGCTCATCAATAGCGTGGTTCCCCAGCCGGGGGCTACCTTGCCGTATTCCGAGTTAAGGGGTTTGAGTATATCTCCTAACCAAGTCCGTTGTGCCATAAGTCACCTGCAATGAATCTCTACAGAAAAGTTTGACATATTTCTACCGCTAATTGCGATCGCAATTTCTCAGAAATCCGGCAGGGGCATGGCGGTTTCATTTTCTTGTAGGGGCAAACCCTCGTGAAGAGCCCCGATGCCTGAAATGCCCATGAAATCATCTGTAGGTGGGGGCGGGCTTTCTGGGCACCGCCCGTACAAAGGCCGGGTTTTCCGTAGGGGAAATCCGACCCCTACTCCCCGTGGTTGCCCCGAAACAGCCCTGGCTGCTGGGGAACTCGAAAAACGGGGAGTGGGGGTTGGCTGCCATACCGTACAGCGCCTAAAATAACGAGACTTTCAGACGGATTGTTATTTTTTGTAATATTATAGAGTGGAGCACTCATAATCGATCAAAAATATGGAACCTGCAGCAGTTCTTGGCATTTCACTGGGCGTGTGTCTGGTGGCAATCACCGGTTTCTCCATCTACACGGCTTTCGGCCCTCCCGCTAAGGAATTGAGAGATCCTTTTGAAGAACACGAAGACTAAAGAAGAAGGAAAGCACAACACGGATTCGGACACGGATACACGGATGAATTTAAGTGTGTTTCCAGATATCTCCTATTCTCGGTCTCTCCCTCTCTCCCTGGTAGATATTATTCTAGGGGCGGGAAGGGAGTGATGCTGTGAGGCGATCGCCTGTCGCCTACTCGTCAATGGTATATTTTTCATAAATACAGTAAATCTCTATTCCATTTAAGCTAAAAATTATTAGGTTTCAGGGCAAAGCATAATGGGCAATACCTTTGGGCATTTATTTCGGATATCGACATTTGGGGAATCTCACGGCGGCGGTGTGGGAGTAGTAATTGACGGTTGCCCTCCCCAAGTGTCGATAGACGCATCGTTCATTCAAGCCGAACTCGATCGCCGTCGCCCCGGCCAAAGCAAAATTACCACGCCTCGCAAAGAAGCAGATACCTGCGAAATTCTGTCGGGGGTGTTTGAAGGCAAAACTTTGGGAACGCCGATCGCAATTTTAGTCCGCAATCAAGACACTCGCCCCCAAGATTACGGCGAAATGGCGACAACTTACCGCCCTTCTCACGCTGACGCTACCTACGATGCGAAGTACGGAATTCGTAACTGGCAAGGCGGAGGTCGCAGTTCGGCGAGAGAGACAATTGGTAGAGTAGCAGCAGGGGCGATCGCTAAAAAAATTCTCCAACAAGCAGCAGGAGTCTCCATAGTTGGCTACGTCAAACGCATCAAAGACTTAGAATCTGTTGCCGACCCGGACACTGTTACCTTAGAACAAGTAGAAAGCAATATAGTCCGCTGTCCAGATGCTGAATGCGCCGAAAGAATGATTGAACTGATCGAAAAAGTTCGCGACAGCGGAGATTCGATCGGCGGTGTAGTCGAATGCGTCGCCCGCAATGTACCCAAAGGGCTGGGAATGCCCGTATTCGATAAACTAGAAGCCGACTTGGCAAAAGCCATCATGTCCTTGCCCGCCAGCAAAGGCTTTGAAATTGGTTCCGGGTTTGCCGGGACTCTGCTCAAGGGCAGCGAACATAATGATGAATACTATACTGATGATAGGGGTGTAATTCGTACAGTGACGAATCGCTCTGGCGGAATTCAGGGTGGGATTGCTAACGGCGAAAATATCATTTTGCGGGCGGCATTTAAGCCGACTGCGACAATTCGCCAGCAGCAGCGCACAGTTACCCGAGAAGGCGAAGAAACGCTGCTGGCTGCCAAAGGACGGCACGATCCTTGCGTTTTGCCGAGAGCTGTGCCAATGGTGGAAGCAATGGTAGCTTTAGTGTTGTGCGACCATCTGCTGCGCCATCACGGACAATGTGGAACCTTAAAGTCTGAATTTTAAAATGGAAATCAGCTTGTCCTCAGTAGCGGCAACTCCCGTTGATTGCCCTCAACCCTCCGAATCAATAAAAGGTATAGATGATTTTGTCGTACAGTTCTGGGGCGTGCGGGGCAGTGTTCCGACACCCGGACAGGAAACTGTTCGCTACGGCGGCAATACTTCTTGTTTGGAAATGCGAGTCGCTGGCAAACGCTTGATTTTTGACGGCGGAACAGGCTTGCGGATGCTGGGAGACCAGTTGGTGCAAGAAATGCCCGTGCAAGCTTATATGTTTTTTACTCACTATCACTGGGATCACATTCAAGGTTTCCCGCTGTTCGCCCCAGCTTTCATCCGCGGCAATAGCTTTGATATTTACGGCGCGACTCCGCCGGATGGAGATTGCATGAAAAGGCACTTCGTAGAACGGGTGCTGCACTCGAATTCGCCGGTGCCGCTGATGGGTTTGCAGGCAGATTTGAATTTCTACGAACTCAATCACAACCAGACGATGATGCTGGATGATATTGAGATTAGGACGGGTTCTCTGAATCACCCGAATACTGCTATGGGATATCGGGTGACTTGGCAGGGACGATCTGTTGTTTACTGTTCGGATACCGAACATTTTCCCGATCGGCTAGATGAGAATGTTTACAATTTAGCCCTCGACGCTGATGTGCTGATTTACGACGCTATGTACACCGACGAGGAATATCACAACCCCAAGTCTCCGAAGGTGGGTTGGGGACACTCGACTTGGCAGGAAGCGGTGAGAATGGCTAAGGAGGCGCGGGTGAAACGAGTGGTGATTTTTCACCACGATCCGGCTCACACGGACGATTTTCTCGATCGCATCGCCGAAGATGTGCAAATCGCTTTTCCGAAGGCTGTCATGGCCCGCGAGGGTCTGATTTTGCCGATCGGCTTCTGAACATTCGCCCTTGCCAGATCGATCGAACCATCAACCGATCGAACCATAATTGTTATGTGAATATGTGGATCTGGGGCGAAACCAGCTCCACAATTTTTTAAAATACGCAGCAAACTCTTAACTGCATGGTATAATTCTTGCTTGTTAAGTTTTTAGGCAGATTATTTAAGGTTTTTTTTATTCTTCAACCGCGTCCGCAAGACGCCAAGACGTAAGATAATTGGAGGATTGCCAAGGGTGAAAAGGAGACAGTTTTGAATGTCAACAAACACGGGGAGGCGAGGATATCGCACGCCTGAGTGCTAGTCTGAAGCCAGTAGACTTCCACAAGCCTTGTTACAGATTAATTATTAAGGACAAAAACTGAAGTTATAGCTCGGATCAAATAAAAGCGCGATCGGTTTTTTGGGCTCATGAATATTGACAAATCTCAAAAGCTAATAGCTTTTAGGTACAAACTGAGAAAATTTTCAGCAGTCAATTTGACTAACCAGAAAGAAACGATCGCTCTGGCGTTTGGCAGTAGCTGCGGCAAGCGAATGTTATGACTTGACTATCAAAATGGGAAATTTACGTTTTAGATCTTCAGCACATCAATACAGATGGATTGCCCTAGGCAGTTTTGCTGTAATTATGGGTATTTCAGGCGCCCTGGCCTACCGCCTCGCCCCGCCCCCCGGATTCATGGCTCAAGGCACTCTCAGTTCTAATAATCCGCCAGTCAAATTTTCGACCACGGGCACGACAATTCTCAAGCAGGGAGAGCAACTCACCCCGGAGGTTCTCTTAGCAGATAATGTTGTCAAAGCAGTGGCAGATGCAGTTAAGCTGTCGCCCCAGCAAGTTCGACAAAATGCTATTGTCAAAATTTCTAAGCCGGAACAACCCCTAGAAATTGTGGTTGGGTATCGCTCGCTCGATCAGGAGCAAGCAATCAAAACGGCGGATATGTTGATGAAGGGCATGGTTGAAAAAAGCCGCCTGATTAACAGATATCGGTGGCAATCAGTCAATCAGTCGCTCAACCAACGCTTGGCACAAGTCACTCAAGACCTGAAACAAGCTCAGCAAAAACTCGACCAATACGAAAGAGAGCGCGCTCGCCTGTTGCAGCAAATGAAGCTTCAGCAAGACTTTTACAACAAAACTCAGCTTGCAATGGCGGATACGCAAGCGTCGGAAAAAGAAATGGTTAGCAGTTTGGCCGCCGCTACAGTGCCGCAAATTGTGGCGACGCCTACGAGCGATCCGACAGTGCCTCTGATTTTGGGAATTGGCTTGCTGTTGGCGATTTTGGTCAGCCGCGGTTTGATTCCTTCGGTGGCGGATTGGAGGTACAAAGCAGCTTTTCAGCGAGAAGAGAGCGAAAGGCTCCAAAGTGCTTTGTACCGACTGATCAAAGAAGGCCGGGGCGAAATAACTCTGGTGCGGTTTGCGATGGAAACGCGGCTGTCGCCGGATGTGGCTCAGCGTTTTTTGAACCAACAAGCTGAAGTCTTTAATGCCAATTGCGAAATAAAAGACGACGGCAGCATCTTGTATCACTTCCACATTTAAAGGGCTGCGAGCGATCGCACTCCACAGAAGACTTTAGCCGATCGAGTCATCACTGCTCGATCGGCTTGTTTTTTTCTTCATAGGACTTATATCAGGTTCGGTCGATCGACTATCCCCCTCTACGTAGGCGCGGGTTTACGAGATATATAACTTATACTAATACTACAGATTTTGGTGAAGCCGCCGACGCGAGGTGGCGTTGCGGTGATTTTACCCGACATGATATTATACTCAACCCGGTTTCTTCGGTTGTAGGATGCCCCGGAGCTAAAAATTGCTCGATCGACATAGGTGTTGACTAACCTAGAACACCCGAAGATTGGGCCACTTCGTCCCAGACGGGCAAAAAAATATTTTTTGTGTTCCGCTTGATTCTTGCTTAAATATAGATATAATCGTAAAAAATAAGTAAATGTACGGTTGCTTTTTACCGGAGTTACCGGATTAAGGGGTACTTTATCCATAAATATTTATTAAGGTAGAGTTAAACTCAGTAGAAATGCTGTAGTATAGAGAGAACAGATTCAGGGAGTTTATGTAGTTTCACATCAAAAACTCGATCGGGCAAAAGCCTGGAATCAAACTCCCGGACTAAAAAGGTACATTTTCATATTGAACTTTTGTAATCACCTAGAGGCAAAACCATGATTTTTGGAATAATTGGTTCTTCTTTCGTAGCTTACTTTTTGCTAATGTCGGTAGCTAATTACGGCGACACTGGAATGTAGATTAGTTAAGGCACTTATGCACCGAGACATAAGGCAGGAGGCAAAAAAAGCTGTTTGACAACTTCTTGACAAGTTCGATTAAGTCTCAGCTTGGGCCAAGTCTGTCGTGTCACAGTAGTGTCTGCTCGGACAAAAAAATGGATGAAGGAGTCGTTAAGTACCGCTGTGATTGGGAAGAGGCAGGCCCTGTAGCTGCCACCAACATAGCAGATTTGATGGACTGGCGCGATCGGCTCCACTCTTGGGGATTAATTGGCGTCTACGAAAATGGCATAGGGTTTGGCAACGTCAGTGTCAGACTAGGTAATTCTTGCCAATTCGTGATTTCGGGAACCCAGACTGCACACTTGAATACTCTGGGACCAGAATCATACTGTACTGTTACCGAATTTAACTTAGAAAAAAATTTCCTCGGCTGCCGGGGCCCCGTACAAGCTTCGTCGGAGTCCCTGACTCACGGGGCCCTGTACCTTCAGAGAGAGGACGTGGGCGGCATAATTCACGTCCACAATCCTAAGCTATGGCAGCAACTGCTGTTTAAAATTCCTACTACTCGAAAAGAAATACCTTACGGCACTCCCCAGATGGCCTTAGAAATGTTTAGACTTTTTGAGGAGGAGAATTTGGCAGATCGCAAAATTCTGGCGATGGCCGGTCACGAGGACGGCATTATCTGTTTTGGCAGCACCGTGGACGAAGCTGGCAAAGTCCTTTCGGCTGCGACTGGTTACACCTAAGCTCTTGCACTATTCTCAGAAAAAGTTCAGAAACCAGGTTTATTGACAAAAAATCTAGGATTTTAGGTGGGTCTGCTGCAAGAAACTAAAGTGATGGCGTGGATGCCTGATGTGAGTTAAACTGGGCTTTACCGTTGATATCTAGCCTCACGGGTTCCCAACTTTTAAAGTGCCTCTTGCCTCTGCGGTAAGGGAAAGATATTTTAAAGAGAAACAAACTATATAGCAAAAGCTGAGAGTCATCGTGAATCAAACTAAACTTGTAAGCTCAAAAGAATTGCAATCAGAGGTATCTCGTCTCACCGAAGAGCTGCAAATGCGCGACCAATTGGTGCAGCAGTTGTCTCAAGAACTTTTCAGGCTGGTGAAGGGCAATTCTAATTTTGTGCCCGCGCCGGAAGTTTCCGATCGCCACCAAGCTCAAATGCAGGCAATGCGGGAACAACTCCAAGCTGTTGAAGAACAGGTGGGTTTTTATCAGGAACAAATCGCCGAACGGGATGCTGAGGTTTACCAACTGCGGCAGTCGGTGCAAGAATTGACGGATCGCTCTCGGATGCTAGAACAGGTAGTGCAGGAACTGCCGGGGGTTTACCGCCAGAAGTTTGCCGAGCGGCTCGATCCGATTAAGGAAAAGTTGGAGCAATTGCAAAAGGAAAACCGCCAGTTGCACACTGAGTTGCAAAGCGTAACTTACCGTCTAGCTGTGCGGAACCGCAAGGCTAAGGGCCTGGATCTGCCGAGCGTCGAGGCTGAGGACGATCGGGGAATTCAAATGCCGAGCTTTGGCAATGTCTGAGGTTTTGATTGTGGCGGGTGGTGAGCAAGATCCGGCCGCAAGTCTCTCCGCGGCGATCGCTCAATCTGATCCTTTAACTGAAGTCAATATCTGTGGGGTTTCTGAACTCGATTCTGGCGCGATCGCTCCGGGTGGGGCGATATTTTGTCCTTTGACGCTGAATGTACCAGAAAATCTGGTTTTTCCTGCTCAAGATGTGTTTCGATTTTGTAGCAATGTTTCGGCAGCGCGCGATCGAGTGTCCCAGGAGTTGCAAGTACCCGTCGGCGAGGGTAATTTTTGGCTACCTGTGGTGTTGACGGCTAAGGGCCCACTGTATGCTGAGGCGATTGGTGGGGAACCTTCTAAGCAGTCGGGCAAGTTGAGTTATTCTCAACCGGTGCATTTGTCGGATGTTTGGCGACAGCAGTTGTATGAGTTGGCTTACCGCTTGCTGAATCTTTTAAATGCGCCGCCGGCGACTTATTTGATGCAGTTCGGGTTTGTAGGGGAAAGGATTTGTTTCGATCGACTTTTGCCTTTTCCGGCTGCACCTGCGATCGCTTCTGTCGGAGTTCAAGTGCCGGATTTATTTGTCTGTCATTGGTATTGCTTGACAAATAAACCTATTTATGATATTGAAATTAACTCTGCGGTTGCTTGAAGTCTCTGGGAAACTTGAGATTTAAACTCGGGTTCTCATTTTAATCAAGCAACTAAAGCCGGAGTGTCAGTGGAGATAACTTGCTCGAAACTGTCGAAGATTTCAAAGAGTTGGTCGAGTTGAGTAATTTCAAAAATTAGCTTGACTGTTGCTGAGAGGTTGCAGATGACGAGGCGGCATCCCCGGTGGCGGGCGGCGTTGAGTCCGCCGACTAAGGCGCAGATCCCGGAACTGTCGATGAAATCTACGGCGGCCATGTCTATTACCCAGAGTTTGTGGCGATCGGGCACAATCTCGGCTAGCTGTTGCTGGAGGAGGCTACCGGCTTGGGAGTCGAGGCAGTTGTGAGGTTGAAGGACGATGGGTGGGTTGAAGTTGGGAGATTCCATAGCAGTTATCCTAGGATCGTAAAGTATGAATAAGTTAGTTTAGTTGCTGACTCTGTTGAGAGACTCAGGGAAGTTCAGCGTATGTTTTAGGATTGGCGATCGCCCTTGTGGGAATCGGTGGGGAGAGCCGTTGTGATAAATTTAGTAGGAAAACTGGCTGGCGATCGCGCGGAACGCAACCGCAACAATTCTCTATTCCTCTAGTATGCCTGAAAGGCTAATTTTTAGTTGGGCCAGCGATCGCGACAAGAGTGTGTTTTTCATCACAGCGAAAGATTGCACTATTGGCTGAATCGAGCCAATATATAAATGTATTGAGCTTTGCAAAAGTTTACGAAGGCAGTATCGAATGTCTTTTGAGTTTTTATCGTTAGAGACTATTCAGCAGTTTGCGCGTGATTACGGCTACTGGGCAGTATTTCTGGGAATTTTGCTGGAAAATCTGGGAGTTCCTCTTCCAGGCGAGACAATTACGATTGCTGGCGGGTTTTTAGCTGGCAGCGGGGAACTGAATTACTGGTTTGTGCTCGGCAGTGCGATCGCCGGTGCTACATTGGGGGGAAATTTTGGTTATGCGATCGGCAGGTACGGCGGCTGGCCACTCCTGCTGAAGCTGGGACAATTTTTCCGCTTTCGGGAAGAACAACTGTTTGACTTAAAAGAACAGTTTAGCAAAAATGCAGCTAAAGCCGTATTTTTGGGCCGTTTCATCGCACTGCTGCGAATTTTTGCCAGCCCCCTAGCGGGTATTGCAGAAATGCCTTTTTGGAAATTTTCGCTGTTCAACATTCTGGGTGCTGCCAGTTGGGCATCTGTAATGGTGAGTTTATCCTACTTCTTGGGACAAGTTGTGTCTTTAGAGAAATTGGTAGCTTGGGCTGCTCAATTTGCGGTATTTGCTTTGCTGTTAGCAGTGGCTTGGATTGCAATTCCTATTTGGTTGGAGTCGCGGAGTTTGGACAAGACTAAATAGGGTTGCAATCCGTTACCCAAAAAAATCAATATTCTTGTGGAACGGGCTCTCCGGCCCGTTCTTTATAATATTTGAACATACGAGCTTAAACTTACATTTTGTGCCAAGATTAGCAACGGGCTAGAAGCCCGTTCCACAAACAATAAACTTTCTTTAAAAAAAACAAAACCATACATTTATAATAGGTAGAAATCATGGGATACACTACAATTTTTGACGGGATATTTCATTTAAATAAACGGTTATTAGACAGCGAAGCTATTTACTTATTAGAGTTTTCTAGAACTCGACGAATGAAGCGAAATCCGGAGATTTTGCAAAGTATTCCCGATCCGGCGAGAGCAGCAGTTAATTTGCCTGTGGGCGAAGAAGGCTGCTATTTTGTGAATGAAAAATGGGATGAAGACTCCGAAGTTTCTGTTGTTAATTACAACCGCCCGCCGAAGACTCAGCCCGGATTGTGGTGTAAGTGGATTCCTACTGCTGACGGCGGGGGGATTCAGTGGAGCGGCGCGGAAAAGTTTTATGATTATGTCGAATGGTTGCAGTATCTGATCGACAATTTTCTGAAACCTTGGGGTTATGTTTTAAATGGCGAAGTGAATTGGCAGGGGGAAAGGGAAGAAGATATAGGTACGATCGTAGTTGCCAGCAATCTGATTATTTTGCCAGAAGGTGCTGAGGAATTGTTGAGGTATGCAGTGTCGCCGGTATCGGTGCCAAAGTTTGTGTGGGATTGTTTGAAGGCGGTGCAAGCGGCGGGAGTTAGCCTGACAATTTGGTATGAGGTAGTCGATCGATCTGTGGAGTTGGGACACGGGGAAGCTGCGCTGTGGATCAAGCCTAATATTGAGAAGTATTTTGATGGTTTGAACCGGGGTTTTGAGTTTGAGGGGAATCTAATTGAGACGAAAGAGTTGGGATTGTGAGCAGTAGTTTCGATTTGTGGATGATGCGGCTATAAGATGACTATGGTGGCTCAGAAACCGGGTTTTTTCCCGAAAGACGCGTTGTAGGACGCAGATTCGGAAAAAAACCCGGTTTCTTTGGTCGGAGTAGTTAATTCGTAGGGTGCGTCGCTGCGAGATTTTCGATATAACTTGCAGATTATAGATGGCGACGCACCTTACTTGCCATCAGATTATAGGTACTACATACACAGGTCATATGCTATATAATTGTAAGTACGATCGTCCGAGGATGTACTATGACAACATCAACAGAAATTCGCGCCGAAGTAGTTGAAGACAAAGTTGAGGACAAAGTACAGATTTATTACTCTCCAGAAGAGTATTTAATGCTAGAAGAGGGGGCAGAATTTAGAAGTGAATATCAGGATGGCAGGATAATCCCTATGACAGGCGGAACACCGAATCACAATCAGATTGCCCTAAATTTTGGCGGGGCAATAAATTCTGCGACGAAAGGACAACCCTACCGGGTAAATGTAAACGATTTACGTTTGTGGATACCGTCGAAGCGGATTTATACTTATCCTGATGTGATGGTGGTTGCGGGTAAGTTGGAGTTGGCTGAGGGTAGGAAAGATACGATTACTAATGCGGTGATGGTGGGTGAGGTTTTATCGAAATCGACAGCAAGTTACGATCGAGGTGAAAAATTTAAACTTTTTCGTACTATTCCTACATTGAGGGAGTATGTTTTGATCGATCAATACGAGATGCACGTCGAACAGTTTTGCAAGACGGATGATAATAAGTGGGTTTTGTCTGAATATGATGGTGCTGATGCGGTGTTGAGATTGAGTTGTGTGGAGTTTGAGATGCGGTTGGGAGATATTTACGATCGCGTGGATTTTGAATCTGAGTCTGAAGAGTGAGCGATCGCCCTCGAACAATTTGATTAAGTAATATTATGTCCGACCAATTGACCGTAGTTCTTGTAGGGGCGGGTTCACCAACAATACTGGCCAATAATTGACAATCTCAAAAACCCGCCCCGGCCGAGATATCGCCAGAGATCGACAGGACAGGATATAAAGATCGAATTAAGCGAGTAGATTCAAGTAGAATCTCGGAAACATTATGAAATCTGAAAAGTCGGCTATTACCTGTAATATCGGTCAAAAATGGGCTGTGACGCTTTGCTGCGAAGCAGAAGAAAAACTGGAATTGAGAATTGCAAAAATCGTTGGGTATTTAGACAAAAATTATCTCTTAAAGCAATGGGCAATATCTGATATTGAAGCTACGGGCAGTTACGGCAATTGCTGGACTGCGCGGTGTAATAATCTGGAAATATTTCAGGTATCTACTTCTGATTTGTTGGAGGTAATGAGGGAAGAAGGTCAAGTTATTGAGTTAGATGCTAGTTTGATAAAAGACGACGAGGAATTGTTTAAAATATTGATTAGAGATGGGGTTTCAATTGATTTACTTGGCAGCGGGGAGATGATGCCGCTGACAGTTTTGGGGAAATATGTTTATGTTGACAAAGAACTGTTTATGTGATCAAGGACGTGGGAGCGATCGCACTTCAAAAAGCTGTTCAAACGCGGTCATAGGATGCTGCGAACAAATGAGAAGAGAGGAAGTGCGATCGTAATTGTTTCGCGTTTTTGCTGAAATGCGATCACTTACTAAAATCCAAGGTCTTAGGCATTAAATCATTAGCCAAGTCCTGGAGCTCATCCTCTTGATTATCAAGGTATTGTTGTGCATTACGCTTCAGTGTTCTCTGACCCTCTACCCAGACTTCAGGACAATATATCTCTGCACCCACGCTTAATATCCTGCTTGCTGCTAATCTCATACTAAAGTGTTTTGGAGTCGGTTTTATACTATCTCCATAACTCGATAATAATATATCGACAGCAGCTAACGGATCTCCCATTGTCTCACAAGCAGAACGGCCAATCTTCACTTTTTCCTTCCCATCAAGAGTGTTCCAAGTATCCCATACGAACCCATTTTCATCTAATTGGTTTTGGACTGATACTAAAAACTTTCTATCTTGATCGGAAACACCAGGATTACTAGGAGTAGAGTTATCAGGTTTACCTCCTGGAGAATCATCTGTATTCGTTGGAGGAATACTAGGGGTTTTTACTATCTCATTTTTTTTCAACTCTTCTGCTACAGCAGATAATTTTTCTGCAATATCATTCCTGCCCTTGCTCTTAGCAATTATTGAGGCAGTTTCCATGGAACCCATGCCTTCCTGTGCTTGTCCGTTAAAGTATTGGCAAAGCCCTTTATAGAAGTGGGCTAGTGCAAAATTATTATCAATATACAAGGCTTTTTCTGAATCTTCAAGACACCCTTGAAAGTCTTTAGCTGCTTGTTTTTTGGCAGCAGATTGTTGTAACTCGATTGCTTGTAAAGGTATTTCAGATTGCTTAGTATTAGGCTGCTTGTCTGGTAAACAACCCAAGCATAAAAAAGTCAGTGACAATGTTGAAAAATATATCATAATGGTTGAATTTTTCATGACGCTTTCTCTCAAAATTATTTGGAATATAGACAAAAGGTGGGTTACTTTTTATTGATGCACCTTTCAATATCAACCTTATACCTGCTTCAATAAGGTTTTTAAGACTGCTGATGAGTGCTATTGATATTGACATCCCTGTGTAGTTAGATATATGATAACGACTTAAGAGCAGCTTCAACAGTAATAAAAAGTAACAAAATAGTAATAAAAAAGTAATATTAAGCGTCTGTTGCGGTACAATTTATACTAAGCCTACCTTAACGCTCCGCTAGCAAGGGACTTTGACACATGACTGTTGACGAAGCTCTAACGATCGCAGAAACAGCCCTCAACTACGATCGCCTAAACAAAATTCAAGAGATAGTGTTTCGTCAATCCTGGGAAGGACAGTCTTATAAAGAAATTGCAGCCAGCACAGAATATGAATATGATTATATCAAAGATGCTGGTGCTAAACTATGGAAACTACTTTCAAAAGCACTAGAAGAAAAAGTCAAAAAAGATAATCTCAAGTCTGTCTTAAAGCGATACTTACGGCGAACTCAAGTGAATTTACAGCGAAATCTGACAATAGAAGTTAACCTCAGCGGTGCAAATCTCAGCGGAGCAAACTTAAGTGGAGCTAGATTATTCGCAAATTTAAATGAAGCTGATTATGTTCAAACTGATTTGGATAAAACAATAAATGCTGATAGTGAAACTGAATTATCTGGCTCAGAAAACGAAATTAACTGGAACGGTTTTTGCTTTCACTCCGACGCACAAGTGAAAATTGCCGAAATACTCGATCGCACTTCCACTCTCTTCATCCCCAACTCCCAACTCCGACTCACAACACCGGAAGGTAGACAGAATCTAGAAGCTGACTTTCTGATATTTCACCAAAACAAGTTAGGGATGCTGAAAATTGACCGTGAATCATCCCATCCAAACGCAACAGAAGATGAAATGTGCCAGCTTTTCATAGATTCTGGCATCAGTCTTGTCAAACATTACGATGCTACCCGATGCAGCGAACAACCGGATCTAGTTGTGCAGGAGTTTTTGGAAATTTTGAGTCACGTACAAGCCTAATAAGGTGTTTTTTATTTAAACTGTGATACAAACCTTACCTTGGTTTTTGATATTTTCTCACTTCAACAATTAACGATCCTTCATTTCAGAGTCGATGTAATAAATAGTATAGCTCTTCAATTAATTTAAACATTCGGCGGAAATCTTTACACTAATTCACGGAATTAGTTTTGAATTATACCGTATTTAAAGGCACAACAGCTTATTTCACTTTCATTTAAATTTGTAGCAACGAGTCATCTGTTGTGAATTCCTTTTTCTCTTTCTTCCTCTGTGTCCTCTGCGTCCTCTGCGGTTACTTTCAAAATTATAAATTTAACCGCAGATATACACAGATGAAGGCAGATTTAAATTGTCTGTTATTGCACCAAAAAAGCGAAGCAATCTTCAGCCCCTGCGATTGCTTCCTACTAATTACCCATTACCCATTATCCATGATCAATTCTCCTTTCCCCTCAATCACTTCCCCGATCGCGAACGCACCAATTCCCTGAGACTCAAACCATTTAACAGCCTGTTCTACTTCCCTCGAATCGAGCAACAGCACAAAGCCAATCCCCATATTAAAAGTATTGAACATATCGGCTGTAGCAACTTGGCCCGCTTCAGCAATCCACTGGAAAATTGGCAAATTTGGCCAGCTATTGCTGTCAATTTTCACAGATTGATTAACTCCCAAACAGCGGGGCAAATTTTCCGGCAAACCGCCGCCCGTAATGTGAGCCATGCCGTGAATTTCTAGACCGCTCTTAATTGCTTCGAGGACTGGTTTAACATAAATTTTAGTCGGAGTTAGCAGCACTTCTCCTAAACTTTTGCCACCTAACTTTTCGGGTTGGGAATGCCAGTCAAAACCCAAATCGCCCGCAATTTTTCTCACCAAACTAAAACCGTTGCTGTGCACGCCCGAACTTGCCAGCCCCACAGCCACATCTCCCACCTGCACCCGCGAACCGTCCAACAATTTGCTCTTTTCGACAATTCCCACACAAAAACCGGCCAAATCGTACTCACCCGCTTGGTAAAAACCGGGCATTTCTGCCGTTTCCCCTCCGAGCAAAGCACAGCCCGCTTGCTTGCAACCGTCAGCAATGCCGGCCACCACCGCAGCTAATTGTTCGGGATTTAACTTTCCCGTGGCTAAATAATCGAGAAAAAAGAGGGGTTCGGCCCCGGATGTCAGCACGTCATTGACGCACATCGCCACCAAGTCGATACCTACCGTGTCGTGCCGATCGAGATTGTGGGCCAATTTTAACTTAGTCCCAACGCCGTCAGTACCCGAAACCATAATCGGCTCTTTTAAGCCCTCCGGGACGCTGAAAAACCCGCTAAACCCGCCGAATCCGCCCAAAACTCCCGATCGGTGCGTGCTCTTAACCATACTCCCGATGCGCGAGACAAAAGCTCTGCCCGCCTCAACATCCACACCTGCTTCTCGATAATCCATAAGTCCGCCAAATCGATTTCTTCTAATTTTTAGTTTATTCCCATAACAGTTGACAAACAGCTTTTTTAAGACTAGCCATTCGGCAGCCCACAAAATACACTAAAGTTTTGTAAAGTTTTGTAAAGTTTTCCGTAATGGCTGAAACGGCTGTAAGCCTTGGAACTAAAGGATTTTATGATAGAGGGTTTTGAGAAGATTTGATGAAGATTTGGTGAAAATCGCGATCCCAGCGATCCCCAAGCACAAAAGTTTGTGGTAGTCTGTTGCAGTTCGTGAACAAAACACAAATTGCGAATCGAGTATGAGTTGTCAAGTGTCAGGGAAGTTTGCGCCAATTTTTTTGGGGCGGAAGCATTAAAGCAAAAACGCACCCGGATACTTTGCTTTGACTCACGGGGGAATGGCGAAGGGCAAGAGAGAAATCCTTGACGCCCGCCGCCAAATGGCCAATCCTCCAATCTCGGTTGGCAATGGCTATTCACAAAAATGGACGTATGAAGGAAAAATTTGTTGGTGGTCTACTCGCTGTCCTGTTAGTTCCTATGGTAGGAACGGCATCCTCTTGTCACGCACAAGCCACAGGTGCCGACAACCAAAACTCTCAGGTTTCCGAGCAAGTAATTGCCACCCAACCGTCCCGGCAGTTAAACGCTACTCGGGTCGAAGCGCAAAAAGTCGGACAGTATCAGTATCAAGCAAGAGCTGAAATTGCCCGAGACTCGATCGCCAAAATTCAGCCCCACGACTTAGGCGGGCGACAAGCAGCGACAGTCTACGTGCGAAACATTCCAGTCATCACCTTTCTGAACGCCAATCCGGAAACAAACACCCCTTTGGGAGAAACTGGCAACAGCCAAGTCGGTGCTAGCAGTCCGTCAAAAGTAGCGGGCGCAAGAGAAAATTCCAAAGTCGGAAACATTGCCAGCAACTCTAGCAACCAAGAACCCGATCCAGTTTGGCGGGCATCAAGCTTAGCAGCAAGACTCAATCAGCTAGCCCGCAACAACATCGATCCCAACAGCATTACCGTTAAGTGGGAAAAAGGCGATCGCTACATTATCCAGGCAAACGGCGAGGACTTGGTAAAGATCAACGCCGAAACCATCCTCCCCGACACCACCAGCAACTTTAGCCGAGACGCCCTGCAAGCAACCAATCGCCTCCGGCGACTTCTGGGCAACGCCCCACCCCTGGAAGAAGTCGCAGGCAAACCCCAACCAGAACGCTCCGTGCTGTCTCTGGGCCCAGTTCAAGTGCGGCTTAGCGGCTGGGCTTCCTGGTACGGCCCGGGATTTGACGGCAACCTCAGCGCCAGCGGCGAACGTTTCAACCAAAATGATATGACCGCAGCCCACCCAAATTTGCCTTTTGGAACGAGAGTCATGGTGAGAAATCTCGACAACGGCCGCACTGTAGTCGTCCGCATTAATGACCGCGGCCCCTATGTGGGCGATCGGCTCATTGACTTGTCCGCCGGCGCCGCCAACGTGCTAGGAATGATCAGCAGTGGCGTAGCCAGAGTGGAAATCGAAGTGATCGAACCGCCGCAGCAAACAACTGGTGGACGCTGAACGGTAGTCTAAGGCAGAATACAAAACTTATCCGCAGTGTAGAAGGCAGAAAGTAGAATAAAACTGACATCTTGTACCATTGTCAACAACGGGCAAGATGCCCGTTCCACAAAGAATGAGTTTTCTTGTGGAACAGGCATCTTGCCTGTTCCTAAACAAGTAATTGAGAAGGGTGCAAGATGTGAGATAAAACTGACATCTTGCACTATTCTTTGTGGAACAGGCCGAAAAGCCTGTTCTTGACGGTGGTGCCAGATGTCAACTCGAACAAATTCTGACAAATAAACTCTGCATTCTGCCGAATGCCTTCAGGAGATTCTACCGGTGCGCCTGTTTACTACCATTGCAGCACTTCGCTGCTACTTAAATTTACAAAAGTCTGCTGCACCTCATTTGACAGTCGGTTTAGTGCCGACGATGGGAGCTTTGCACGCAGGACATCTGAGCTTGATCCAGCGGGCCAGGCAAGAAAATGCGATCGCCCTGGTCAGCATTTTTGTCAACCCGCTGCAATTTGGGCCGACAGAAGATTTTCAAGATTATCCTCGGAATTTCGAGCAAGACCGGCTGTTGTGCGAACAAGCAGGGATTGATGCCATATTTGCTCCCTCAGCAACGGAAATGTTCGGCCATCAAGCAGTCGATTCCCTACGGGATAGCTTCGCTTCACACACAGAAACAGAGAAAACCGCCCAAAAACAGATAGAGATTCACCTTTCATCCTTAACTCAAGTAGTGCCGCCACCGGCGATGACATCTGTTTTGTGCGGCAAAGCAAGGCCCGGTCATTTTCAAGGCGTCGCGGCAATTGTTACTAAACTTTTGAGTTTGGTGCAGCCGACAAAAGCTTATTTCGGTCAAAAAGACGCCCAGCAGCTAGCAATTATTCGGAAGCTGGTCTTTGATTTTAACTTGCCTGTAGAGATTGTCGCTTGTCCGATCGTCCGCGAAGAGTCGGGACTGGCAATGAGTTCTCGCAATCAGTATTTAACAGCAGAGCAAAAACAGCAAGCCTCCGTACTCTACCGCGCCCTGCAACAAGCCTCGAAAACTTTTTCTTCAGGCGACCGCACCGCAGCAGCAGCACTCGCCGCAGCCCACGCAGCAGTCGCAGGAGAGCCCGCAGTCAAGCTCGAATACGCCGAACTCGTCGATCCCCACACTTTGACGCCCTTGCAGGTTGTGGAAACAGCCGGACTTTTAGCCGTGGCCGCCAGAGTTGGCTCTACTCGTTTGATTGACAATATAATTCTCAGGAACCGCCGGCCCATTGTGGCGATCGACGGCCCAGCGGGAGCAGGCAAATCTACCGTAACTCGCCTTGCAGCAACAGCTTTGAACTTGTTTTATCTGGATACCGGTGCGATGTATCGGGCGCTGACTTGGCTGGCCTTGAAAACAGACACGCCGATTTCCGACGAATGCGCGATCGCCGAATTAATCAGTTCCAGTTATTTAGAATACAACCTCGATCCCGCATCAAAGATGTTGAAGATTAACGGCGAAGACGTAACCGAGGCAATTCGCAGTTTGGAAGTGACATCCCGCGTCTCGGAAATGGCGGCAATTCCCGCCGTGCGGCAGTTTCTGCTGGAGGAACAGCGGCGCTGCGGCACAAAAGGCGGAATTATAGCAGAAGGCCGCGATATCGGCACTAACGTGTTTCCCGATGCGGAAGTGAAGATTTTTTTGACGGCTTCGGTACAAGAGCGATCGCGCCGGCGGCTGTTAGAACTTAAAGATAGCGATCGGGCTAATATTAGCTTGGCCCAATTGGAACAAGACATCGCCTTGCGGGACGAAAAAGACAGCACCCGCGAGGTTGCACCTTTGCGTAAAGCGGCAGATGCTGTGGAAATTCAAACAGACAATCTGACTGTTGCTGAAGTTATTGATCGGATTGTCGGCTTGTACAAAGAGAGAACTGGCCCTAAAAATTAATTTTAGGAGTGGCGGGCGGGCGATCGCCCTCATATCAAATTTGGTTAAACTCACATCTTGCACTATTCTCGCTTAACAGGCTTTTCGGCCTGTTCCACAAAGACTAGATTTTCTTGTGGAACAGGCCGAAAAGCCTGTTCCTAAAAAGCTTATTGACAATAGTGCAACATCTGACGTTAAACCAACTTGCAGTGTCAGGTAGGGACGCGGGTCGAAGCCAGCCCAGTCCCTAAGAATATCGTGCCATTAATCCGATTTGAGCGCCGTCCCCCTAGCTGGGGAAAAAGTTCACCCATCCCGCGTTTTCATGGGTTAGGGGATTTCGGGCGCACAAATCTTAAATTTTTTTATCCTGACGGACTTCCCCACGATCGGTTATTTCCAGTAGCATTTTTACTGACTGTCCAATTTAAGATTATCCTCTTAAGTGGATTAACTTGATATCAACATAAAATCTCAAATTAACTGTACAAGGTGTGAAGGAGAGAACGACGTGACAAAATTGAAACTGCTGTGGAGGCGGCGAAAAACTTTAATAGTTGCTTTTATGGCAGCAACAGGAAGTTTTTTGCTGGGTGTGACATGGCCGATGAACTTGCGGGCAAATCAGCCGTTGCAACCGATTCAGGCGCAAGTCTTGGCCGTATCCCAGTCGCAAGAACAACCGGCGATGTCCAATATTAATAAGTTCTCCGAGGCGATTGCCCGTCGAGTTGAATTTTCCCAAAATGCTCTAACCCAATTGCAGGCAATCCGATTTCAATCAGCCGTACCGGATCAGTTTCAAGGTACAACCATTCGTCACGCGAAACTCGACTCCCAACACAAGGCGATCGCCCTGACATTTGACGACGGCCCCTGGCCGAAAACAACTACACAAATCCTAGATATTCTCAAGGAAAACAATATTAAAGCTACATTCTTCTGGGTAGGAAAATACCTGCAAAATTATCCCGAAATTGGCAAACAAGTCGCAGCAGCCGGTCACGCGATCGGCAATCACACATGGAGCCATCAATACCTTCAGTATAACGAAGACGGTGCCGCTCGCGAGATCGATCGCACTTCATCATTAATTGAGGACTTGACCGGCATCCAAACATCGATGTTCCGCCCGCCAGGAGGCATTTTAAACAATGGATTGACAGCTTATGCTCAAAAGAAAAATTATGCTGTTGTGATGTGGTCTGCTGATTCTTTTGATTGGCGCACTCTTACGGAATCTTTGATAGACAACGTGATGAGGCAGGCAAATTCCGGCGGCATTGTGCTGATGCACGACGGCGGCGGCAATCGAGCAAGAACTGTAAAAGCTTTGCCTGAGATTATTGCTCGATTGAGAAAGGAAGGCTACATTTTCGTAACAGTCCCAGAGTTATTGCAGATGCAAGAACAAGAGTCTAAACAACAGGAAACTGCACAAAAGTAACTATTTGGGAAAGTGGGAGTTTACACCATTTTTCCATTTTTTTGTAGGTCGTTAGATCGGTTTTTCATAACTATAGCCGAACGAAGAAGGAAGAAGTAGCAACCGCGCCAGATTCCAGGCGACGTTCTTAACTACTGGAACCATTGCTTTAGTTGCATTTCCCTTCTTCCTTCTTCCTTCTTCAACTGAATATGCTCACACCCCGATATAACTCCTCGATCGGCATCTCCAGCCCAATACTCCGCAACCTCACCGCATCGCCTGCTTCATAAACCACCGTTTCCCACCGCAGGGAACTCGCATCCTGCACCCGACGGCGACACTCCACCCGCATCTGGTTCTGCGCGATTAAAACATACTCTTCCAACGATTCAAGCTGTTGATAATCCTCAAACTTCTCACCGCGATCGAAGTTTTCAGTCGAAGGGGATAGCACCTCAGCAATCAACTTGGGATAACGCTTCACATAACGATCTTCGCGATCGCGCGGATCGCAGGTGACAAAAGCATCTGGATAGTAGAAGAACGCATCCGCATAATTCACCTTGACATCAGCCGAAAAAAACTGACAGTCACCATCGGGCAGGTGAAGGTTAATCGCAGTTATAAAATTAATACAGAGACGGCTGTGGTCATCGCTACCTCCCGCCATCGCGTACACCAAACCGCGCCGATATTCATGCCGGACGGTATTATCGCGTTCGAGGGCAAGGTAATCTTCCGGGCTAAACCCAGACGGGATGGCCATAGCGTTAGAGGTAAAATCAATACATTAATTATTGTAGCCATATTACCAATTTAGGCTGGAATCTAACGGCAAATTTTGCAACTGAGAATTCACCCAATTAGCCGCAGCCAAACCCGATCGCAAAGCACCCTCTATTTGACCTTCGCCGCACAAATCCCCCGCACAAACCAGCGGCAAATTTACCCCAGCAGGCAAACAAGAAACAGGCAAAGGATTTCGACAAAAAGCATAGCGCCAGCGGTGAACCTGCAACCATTCCGGCTCTTTGAGCCAAGGGATTAAATATTCAGAAGTGCGATCGAGCAATTCCTGACCGACAGTTTCCAAATCAACAGCTTCTAGATGGCGATCGGCAAAATTTGCGCTGCTGTGAACCACAAACACCGGCTGCTGCGGATCGAGCCGTTTGCTGCTGTCCCAACCAACCCAAGCTAAATCAGAATTATCGGGAAAAGAAACAGATTGCCACTGCGGATTTAGATTGCTCAAATCTTGCTGTTTTGCCCCAGGATAGCCAGCCATAACCGCAATGCAAGGGTCGTACTCCACAGAACGCAATTTGTCAAGAAAATCAGATTTAAAACCAATTTCCGAATTCAAAAACATTAAAGCTTGAGGAGCAGGAATTGCCACAACCACAGCCTTAGCAATCAATTCTTGAGGCGTCTGTAAATTGTCATCAGTAACTTCCAGGGAAAGATTCCACATTTGGTTATCTGTAGTAGAAATAGCTTGTACGCGGCGGCCAAACCAAATTTCTACACCCTCCGCCAGATACTTACCGATAGCATTCATACCCGCAGGTGCGACATAACAAGAACTAGGAACAGCAGAAAGTTCCCCCTGTCTGAATTCCCAGACACGATCGGTCCAGAGTTTGAGGATGTGGCGATCGACCAAAACCTCAATTAACCCCTGCACCGCATCCGCCTGCGGTTCCAGATACCGCGCCCCGTGATCGGCCCTAGTGCCCTGTACGCGGCGGGTTGCAACACGTCCCCCCGCGCCGCGAGATTTCTCAACCACCGCCACAGAATAACCAGCTTGACGCAACCGTTGAGCGCAACTGATCCCCGCCATACCCGCACCAATCACCGCAACATCGAACATAATTAGTCATTACTCTGTAGTCACCAGTCATTAGACATTTCCAAAAACTCTTGTGCAGTAGGCATCCTGCCTGCCCAAGACAAGCTTTTTACTAAATGTCTAATTATCAGCTTAAAGGCTGCGGGGAAGTTTCAGTGCAATATTTCAGTTGGCGGCCAAACCCTGAGAACCCTAGCTTGTGGGGCGTCCCGCCATCGCCCTGCACCAAGTAGTAGAATAAAGGACAGCACGAATCCACGATCGACACCAGATCAAAAAAAGCCACCGTAGGTAAATCCTAAATCCTCATGCTTGTCAATCAGCAGCAATCTAAAATCTAAAATCTAAAATCTAAAATCGAATAGGGGAGGGCAACAGTCTTGGACGAACTCAGAGCAGCACTCGAATTAACAACAGAAGAAGAATTGCAGCAACTAACAGAACTTCTGTTCAGCCGCAAGTTTAACCCTTTAGATTACGTGCAAACCCCCGCACCCATAGACATACAAAGTCGCGATCGCGAAGCGTGGCTCGACGCCGTAGAACAGCGGTTTCGCTATCTTGCAGCCGACGGGTTGACGGTACTCAGAGGGCGAACCCAACAAGTAACTTACAGACAAGCGCTAATTCAAGTTTGTCGCTATCTCAAAATCCCTTATCCCAGACAGTTGTCAACCACCGACTTAGAGGCAGAAGTATTTCTGCACTTAATGGGCCGCGCGTGGAAGCGTTTACCCGCAGACGAACAGCAAGCGCTGACACTGCGCGTACAGCGAGCGATAGTTGATTCTAAACTCTCAGAACCCCTGCCAATTTCGGCAGAAAAAGACCCGCTGGGTTTACTGTTCAAAGGCGGCAGCGCTTTAGCTGTTAGTTCCATCTTAAAACCAATGCTGCTCAAACTAATGGCAAATCAATTTGCGCTGCATTTTGCCACCTATCAAATGGCTAAACAAGGAGTGCTTGCAGGCACTGCAACTGCTGCAACCCAGTTCCAAAATTATGTCGCAATTCAGACGGCGCGGCGCGGTATGGCGGTGAGTGCCGCTCGTTACGGTGCGACGCGGAGCGTATTTTCGTTGGTAGGCCCAGTGATGTGGACTTGGTTTTTAGCGGATTTGGGTTGGCGATCGATTTCTACGAACTACGGCCGCATTATCCCGACCATTTTTGCCCTAGCTCAAATACGCCTGACGCGATCGGAATGCGTTTGGGAACTAGCATGACGATTTTGGATTTTGGATTTTGGATTGAAGAATTGCAGAATTGAAGAATTGGAGTGTGGGTGAACATCAAAAAAAAGTTTAAATTAGCGGCAAAACTGACAGCCAAATATCTCAAATCTCGCCTGCAAAAACATCCAGATGCCCGCCAGCAAATTCCTTGGAATTTCGCCCAAGTGGGGCTGCTGATTTTTCCCTTAATTCCGATTTTGGGAGCTTTAGGTTTATTCCTGGGATTGGCCGGCACTTGCAAGCAAAAGTTCCGTCAAATTAGTCGCCGCCCGCTGAATCGAGGCTTCGCAATTCTGAGTGCGTTGCTAGTCCTCACAGCCGTTTTTGCCCACAACCGCATCGAGGCTTTTATAGGGTTGTACAATTTCTTGCCCTTCTTTATATTGTTTGCCGCTTTTAGCAGTTTAATTAAAACTCTGCCTCAATTGCGGCAATTGTCTTGGACGATCGTAATTAGTTCAATTCCCGTGATAATTTTAGGTCTGGGACAGCAATTTTTAGGTTGGAGTGGCATCGATCAATTGCAGCCTGTTTTTGGCTGGGTACTCGAACCCAAAGGCAATCCCCCCGGCCGCATGGCTTCTGTATTTATGTACGCTAATATTTTAGCTTGCTATCTGACAATTGCTTTTATTTTAGCACTGGGACTGTGGCTCGAAGGCTTAGGAAGGAAGAAGGAAGGCACGACACGGATTTTGACAGGGATACGCGGATTAATTATTCAGCAAAAGTCTGGAGTCTGGAGTCAGGAGTCAGAAAGAAGATGTTCGAGGGAAGAAGAAATATTAATGCCCAATTACCGATTCCCAATTACCGATTCCCAATTACCGATTCCCAATTACCAATTCCTATTTTTAAGTTTTGCAGTGATCGGAAATGCTGTTGCTTTGATTTATACTAATTCTCGCAATGCTTGGGGACTGGCAGTTTTGGCAGTTTTGGCTTTTGCACTTTATGCGGGTTATAAAAAATTATTAGCTGCGGTTTTGAGTGTGGCTAGCACAGTTTTTTGGTCTGCCTTTGGCCCGGAACCTTTACGGCAGTATTTGCGAAGAATTGTTCCGGCTTTCTTTTGGGCTAGACTCACCGACGAGATGTTCCCAAATCGGCCGACTGCTACTTTGAGAAAAACTCAGTGGGAATTTGCTTGGTCGATGACTCAGCAGCGTCCATGGACTGGTTGGGGATTGCGAAATTTTACGCCTCTCTATCAAGATCAGATGCAAGAATGGCTGGGTCATCCTCACAGTTTGATACTGATGTTGACTGCGGAAACGGGAATACCCGCAACGCTTTTGTTATTTGGCTTAGTTGGTTGGGTTTTGGCTAAGGCTGTTTTGCTGCTGGCGAATTGGCCGCTTTTTCCTGCGGATATCCAACACGAGGAAATAGCCACTCAGAAAGTAGCGGAAAATGCTTTAGTGCTCAATCAAAAATCTATAATTTATAGCAAAAATCAGGTAGTTTGTCAAGAGGTAAGAGCGGCCGATCGCCTAATTTTTTTCAGTTATTTATTAGCCTTCGCCGCCTGCACGCTATTTAACACTGTAGATGTGACGCTGTTTGATTTTCGAGTCAATACTACAAGCTGGTTGCTGTTAGCCGCAATTTGCGGAGTCAGCCAGAGGGAATAGGCGATCGGGCATCGGGCATCGGGCATCGGGCACTTGTACTGAACCCTTCGGCTACGCTCAGGATAAACTCCGCCGAAGTATTGGTTATTGGTTATTAGAACGAACAACCAACAACCAACAAATGACTAATGACTAATGACTAATGGTATGGTGCGTCGCTATGGGATTGTCTATTTTTTTGAGGGATTCTTTGTGGCGACGCACCATACGACTAATGGTATGGTGCGTCGCTATGGGATTGTCTATTTTCTGGAGGGTTTTAAGGTGGCGACGCACCCTACGACTTTCATCGAATTTCCATCCGTTACATCCGTTACATCCGTACACTGCTTCGTTACCGAACTTGCTTTATTCCACCGTCACCGACTTCGCCAAATTGCGCGGCTGATCCACATCCAAACCCCGACGCGCCGCAATGTGATAAGCCAATAATTGCAGCGGAATTACTGTTACAATCGGCGACAACAATTCATCCACCAAAGGCACGGGCAAAACGTGGTCAAAAATGTCGGCTTCCGCCACACCTTGCTTGGGCGTAACGCCAATTAAACGGGCGTCACGCGCCTTCGCTTCCTGAGCGTTGGAAAGCACTTTTTCGTAGACGCTTCCGGGCATGGCGATCGCCACTACAGGCACTTTCGCATCCAAAAGGGCGATCGGGCCGTGTTTCATCTCTCCCGCCGGATATCCTTCGGCGTGAATGTAGCTAATTTCCTTCAGTTTCAGCGCCCCTTCCAAAGCAATCGGAAAGTTAATTCCCCTTCCCAAAAATATAAAATCTTGGGTGTCTGTAAACTGGTGGGACAATTCCTCCACATACTGTTCTTGAATCTCCAAAAACTTCTCAATTTCTGTCGGCAACTGGCGCAAACCAGTAATAATTTCTGCCAATCTCTCAGTGCTGATTGTTTGCCGCTGGTGCGCCAAATCCAAAGCTAAGAAATAGAATGCCATCAACTGAGTGACAAAAGTTTTAGTGGCAGCAACGCCGATTTCTATACCAGCGTGGGTGTTGATTACCTGTGGCATCATGTGGGCGATCGAACTTTCAGTCCTATTAGTAATGCCTAACATTCTCGCCCGGAATTTATCAGTAAAACCCGCGCGGCGCTGCTGTTCCATTCCCAAAGCAGCCAGCGTGTCCGCCGTTTCTCCCGACTGTGTTACCCCAATAGTTAAAGTATTTGCTGTCAGCGGTGCGGGCGCATAGCGGTACTCAGAAGCGTACTGCACTGCTGTGGGAATATTAGCTAATTGTTCCAACAAATATTTGCCAATTAGCGAGGCGTGCCAGCTCGTTCCGCAGGCGAGAATTGAAATTTGTTCGACATCGGCGCAAAGTTCCTCTGGCAAGTTGAGATTGATGGGAGAGTTCGGATTTCCTGGCTGCCAATCGCTGTCTAAATAAGCCTCCAAACAAGCTCTGACTACGGCTGGCTGTTCGTAAATCTCCTTGTGCATGAAATGTTTGAAGCCTTGTTTTTCGACTAAAACCGGACTCCAACCAAGGATGCGCGGGCTTTTTTTCAGCCTTTCTCCTGCAAAGCTGTAAACTTCCACTCCCATCGAAGTTAGCCTTGCCAATTCGCCATTTTCTAAGGACAAAACAGTGCGGGTGTGAGATACTAAGGCCGGCGTGTCGGAAGCGCAGAAAAATTCACCTGCACCAAACCCAATCACCAAAGGAGCTTGCTGTCTGGCGACAATTATTTCCTCTGGAAAATCTGCACAGATAACGGCGATCGCAAAAGCTCCTTCTAATTTATTTACCGCCTTTAAAACCGTTTCCACAAACGATAAATCAGCAATTCTCTCTGTTTTTTTATTATTGTTTTCTGCTTCTTTCTCCCTTCTTGCTTGTTTCAAAAATTCAGCTATTAAATGAGGAATAACTTCTGTATCGGTATCGGAGACAAATTTATGTCCCTTTGCTTTCAATTCTTCCCGCAACTCGCGATAATTTTCGACAATTCCATTTTGAACTACCGCAATTCGCCCGCTATTATCTAGGTGAGGGTGAGCGTTATATTCCTCTGGTTTGCCGTGAGTTGCCCAGCGGGTGTGTCCGATGCCGATGGGAGCCAGAGAGTCTATCTCTGCTAACTTTTCCCGGAGGTTGTGCAATTTGCCCTTTGCTCGGATGCAGGTAATTTCTCCTTCGGATATGGTAGCGAGGCCCGCTGAATCGTAGCCCCGGTATTCTAGTTTCTCCAATCCTGCTAGCAAAATCTCGCTTGCTGCTTGCGTGCCGATATAGCCAACGATTCCGCACATTTAACGTACTACTCCTGCTTAGCGATCGCCATAAAACTCACGTTTTATCATTTTTACCTTCTTCCGGCCCCAGAATGTCGATTCCGCGACAAAAAAAGAGGGGGCAATTTAATCGCCCCCTCTTTTGTACCCGTAATTCGATCGGCGTGTCGATCGATATTTAGTAGGCTAGACCCATACTGCGAGTGGTTTCTGCTCCCAGGTAAACCCGGATGCTCAGAAAATCGGTAGGGCAAGCAGTTTCGCACCGCTTGCAGCCTACACAGTCTTCGGTGCGGGGAGATGAGGCAATCTGAGCTGCTTTGCAGCCATCCCAGGGCACCATCTCCAAAACGTCAGTCGGACAAGCGCGGACACATTGAGTGCAGCCGATGCAAGTATCGTAAATTTTGACTGAATGAGACATTGAATATAGGCTCCCAACGAGTCACTAAAAATTTGCTGCCTCTGCGAGTGAACAGATTTGACGGCGAAGTGCCACCGCTATAGCCTGCACAGAGAATTAAAGGTTAGTCTACCGCAGTGCCTGGAAGCACTTCGCGAAAAAGCGACAAAACTTCACAGTTATTCACGCGGAGAGTCTTATCAAAGTAGGTTCCTACTGAGCACGTCTGTGGTGAGAGGGGAGTTATCAAGGACGGACTTCTTTACTACAAATCTGTGCAAATCGATCGACTAAAAGCCTAATTTTTCTAACACGGGCTTAGTTGACACAATATGTCGATCGATCCCTAGTTTTTTCGGGTCCACACCCAAAGCCAAAGCCACCAACTGCGGTAAATGCAACACGGGCAAACCCAACTTGCGCCCAATTACTTTTTCCACCTCCGGCTGTCGCGAATCCAAATTTAAATGACAAAGCGGACAAGGTGTTACCATACAATCAGCCCCATTGTCAAGAGCATCTTGAATGTGTTTGCCTGCCATCTGGAAAGATTGGTTAGTGGCATAACTCGCCAAGGGCCAGCCGCAGCACTGCGTCCGCCCTCGATAGTAAACCGGAGTTGCCCCGATCGCCCGAAATACATTTTCCATCGATTCCGGTTGGTGCGGGTCATCGTAAAGCAGCTTATCCTGAGCTCGCAGCAGATAGCACCCGTAAAAAGACGCGCACTTCAAACCCGAAAGCTTGCGGGTGACTCGCTTCTGCACCTCCTCCAGGCCGTAATCTGCCACGATCGCCCACAACAGATGTTTCACCTCGGTACTGCCTTGATAAGGCGAACAGCCTTGTTTTTCCAGCAAACCGTTGACTTTTTCTACGTAGTTGGGATCGGTTTTCTGAGATTCCTTGAGGCGATCGTCCACATGACCGATTACCCCTTGACAAGTGCTGCAATGCGTCAGCAAAGGCAGATTCAGTTCCTCGGCCAAAGCAATATTGCGGGCGTTGACAGTATCTTCGAGTAACTGCGAATCTTCCTTGAAAGTGCCAGAACCGCAGCAGGAAGCTTTTTTGAGTTCCACCAGTTCAATGCCCAAGGCTTGAGTCAGTGCTTGGGTAGACAAGTAAAGTTCGCGGGCCGCCCCTTGGGCAACGCAACCGGGAAAATAAGCATATTTGAGATTTGGGGATGGCATAATTGTTTCTGCTGGGGAGAAAAGGCAAGGGACAAGAAAGGAGAGCGATCGAAGTCGGGAGGCTTTCTGCTTAGTTTTCCCTCTTTATAATTAACCGATCACCGCCTAGCTAAGAGCCAATTGTCAGCTTTTCTCAAGCATTTTGAGTTGAAGACTGACGCACCATCGACCAAAAATCCGCTTCCTCAACGTTATCAGGTGGCTAAACGAGATGATTGATTTTGGGCTATGGGTTTTTTTTGCCTGAGTGCTAGAGTTGCTGCGATCGTCCGTGTCCCAATTGTCCTCGGCCCGTGTCACTTAGAAAAGCGGCCAGCCTTTGTCCTGCAGATCCCCCTTTCGGATAAGATTAGATACGCAGCAACCAATGAGGACACGATGTTATGAGCCAAGACGACATTTTTACTAGAGTCCAGAAAATTGTGAAAGAGCAACTGGAAGTCGAGCTGAGCGAAGTCAAGCCCGAAGCCAACTTTGCTAACGATTTAGGAGCAGATTCCTTAGATACAGTAGAGCTGGTAATGGCCTTGGAAGAAGAGTTTGATATTGAAATTCCCGACGAAGCAGCCGAAGGAATTACTACGGTTCAAGCTTGTGTAGATTACATCAGCAGCCAACTTGCAGCTCCAAAAGCATAAAATACCTGTCTTTTCCCATAAGAGGAGAGCAGTTATAAAACTGGAAACTCCTCTTTAGTTCTGCGTTCTGGGTGTTTAATTTTTTGAAACTGAAATCATGACAAATTTAGAGCGTAAGCGCGTTGTTATCACGGGTATCGGCGCGATTACACCGATCGGCAATACCTTGTCCGAATATTGGGATGGGTTGCTTGCCGGGAAGAATGGTATAGGCCCGATCACCTTATTCGACCCGTCGCGGCACGACTGCCGCTTTGCCGCAGAGGTGAAGGGTTTCGACCCACACGACTACTTAGAGCGCAAGGAAGCAAAGCGGATGGATCGCTTTGCTCAATTTGGGGTGTCAGCGAGCAAACAAGCTCTTGCTGATGCGAAGTTGGAGATTAACGACCTGAACGCAGAACAGGTGGGTGTCATTCTTGGCACTGGCATTGGTGGCCTGAAGGTTTTGGAAGACCAGCAAGAGATTTATCTGAATCGCGGCCCCGATCGATGCAGCCCGTTTATGATTCCCATGATGATTGCGAATATGGCCGCAGGCCTGACGGCGATTCACACGGGCGCTAAGGGGCCAAACTCTTGCACGGTGACGGCCTGCGCTGCCGGGTCGAATGCCGTGGGCGATGCGTTTCGCTTAGTTCAGGCGGGTTACGCCCAAGCAATGATTTGCGGCGGTACAGAAGCTGCGGTGACACCTTTGTGCGTGGCGGGTTTTGCTGCGGCGAGGGCGCTTTCGACTCGCAATGATGACCCGACTCATGCTTGCCGTCCGTTCGATCGCGATCGTGATGGTTTTGTCGTCGGCGAAGGTGCTGGCATTCTGATTCTAGAAGAAATGGAACACGCTCTGGCGCGTGGCGCGAAGATTTACGCAGAAATCGTCGGCTACGGTTTAACTTGCGATGCGTATCACATGACTTCTCCGGTACCGGGGGGAGAGGGTGCGTCGCGGGCAATGGCTTTAGCGCTCAAGGATGGGGGTTTGACGCCGGATATGGTGAGCTATATCAACGCTCACGGCACAAGCACGCTTCCCAACGATTCTACGGAAACGAAAGCTATTAAAAAGACTTTGGGAGACCATGCTTACAAAGTAGCAATTAGTTCTACCAAGTCAATGACCGGCCATCTTTTGGGCGGTTCTGGGGGAATTGAGGCGGTGGCGACGGTAATGTCGATCGCCAATGACAAAATTCCGCCGACAATTAATCTGGAAAATCCCGATCCTGAGTGCGATTTGGACTATGTTCCTCATACAAGCCGCGATCTAAAAGTTGATGTGGCGCTGTCGAATTCCTTTGGATTTGGCGGCCACAACGTGACACTGGCATTCAAGAAGTTTGTTCAGTAGCGGCTAATCCAAAATCGAGAGTTAAAAGGTAAAAAATTAATTTTTTACCTTTTAATTTTTAGATAAATTTTAGATTGGGCGATCGCTTGACTCCAAACGCTTAGGATCGCGAATTAAATAACTTACAATTTTAATTGTTATTGTGGGATGGGCCTGACAGCCCGTCCAAAAAGGGCGGGCTTTCAGGCCCATCCCCTACTCCCCACTTTCAAGAGTGTAAGTTATTTAATTCTCATTCCTTACTTGTCATGAGTCAAGCGCAACGAA
Organism: Microcoleus sp. M2_D5; assembly: GCF_036701935.1. NCBI lineage: Bacteria > Bacillati > Cyanobacteriota > Cyanophyceae > Oscillatoriales > Microcoleaceae > Microcoleus > Microcoleus sp. M2_D5. Next base: position 85,489 of record NZ_JAUBRP010000024.1, read on the forward strand.
GTAAGCGAGTTGCCGAAAGGGCGAGATTCTTCAGTTCCTTCAAGACTCAGAATTACAACTACTCAAGCGGACTTGATATCACTCTGTTTGTTAACAGAAGAAGAACTCTAAAAATATTTTCCCCAAACAAAAAGCGCCCCTATTTCTAGGAGCGCTTTTTGTTAATCAAAAACTAAAACTTAGCCATTGATAGAAGGAGCA